>NZ_DJTF01000081.1:0-51731 GCF_002438125.1 Pseudomonas sp. UBA6315 | reverse complement strand
CGCGCGGGCGGCGCGCGATCTCACCTACACCACCGCCCCCAACCCGAGCGCCCCAGAACAACCTTCACCCCAACGCCTCGCGCAACCGATACCACAACATCCCCAGCGCCAGCAGCGGCGAGCGCAACGCCTTGCCGCCCGGGAAGGTCAGGTGCGGCACGGCGCTGAACACGTCCAGCCCCTGGCTGTGGCCCAGCGCGATGCCTTCTGCCAGCAACTTCGCCGTCCAGTGCGTCACGTTCAGCCCGTGCCCGGAATAGCCCTGGGCATAGTAGACGTTCGGGTGCTGGCTCAGCCTGCCCACCTGCGGGAAGCGGTTGGCGGTGATGCCGATCATGCCGCCCCACTGGTAGTCGATGCGCACCTCGGCCAGCTGCGGGAACACCTTCAGCACCTTGGGACGCATGTACGCGGCGATGTCCTTGGGGTCGCGCCCTGAATAGTGGCAGGCGCCACCGAACAGCAAGCGGCGGTCGGCGGTCAGGCGGTAGTAGTCCAGGCCGACCTTCTGGTCGCACAGGGCCATGTTCTTCGGGATCAGCGTGCTGGCCAGGGCCTCGGGCAGCGGCTCGGTCGCCACCACGTAGCTGCCGGCCGGCAGCACCTTGCCGCTCAGCCGCGGCTCCAGTTCATCCAGGTGGGCGTTGCAGCCCAGTACCAGGCTGCGCGCACGCACTTTGCCGCGGGCGGTGTGCAGGGTCACCGTGGGGCCGTGCTCGATGCGCAGCACCGGGCTCTGCTCGAAGATGCGCACCCCCAGGCCATGGGCGGCACGTGCTTCGCCCTGGACCAGGTCGAGCGGGTGCAGGTGGCCCGAGCCCATGTCGATCAGGCCGCCGGCATACTGGTCGCTGGCGACCACCTCGTGCATGCGCGCCGCCGGCACCAGGCGTGTCTCGTGCTGGTAGCCGAGGGCGGCGAGGTCGTCCTGCTCCTCCTTGAAGGCGGCGAACTGGGCAGGCGTGTTGGCCAGTTCGCAAAAGCCCCAGCGCAGGTCGCAGTCGATGCCATATCGCGCGATGCGGCTGGCCACCAGGGCCACCGAATCGATGCCGGCGTGCTTGAGGTAGCGCACGCCGTCCTGGCCGACGTAGCGGGCAAAGCCGCTGACGTCGTGGCCAATGCCGCGAATCAGCTGGCCGCCGTTGCGCCCGCTGGCGCCCCAGCCGATGCGCCGGCCTTCGAGCAGGACCACCGAGAGGCCCTGCTCAGCCAGCTCCAGGGCGGTGTTGACCCCCGTCAGGCCGCCGCCGACCACGCACACGTCGGCCGTCAGTTCGCCGTCGAGGCTGGGGTAGGGCGCCGTGTTGCGCGCCGTGGCGGCGTAGTACGACGCAGTGTGTTGGGTATCGAAAGGCATGGCGCGTTCTCGGCTCAGCGGTTGGACTTGATCTTGCTCCAGGAGCGGGTCATCACCCGCATGATCTGCGGGCTCGGCGTGCTGGAGATGTACAGCTTGTCGAGTACCGCCTGGGTCGGATAGATCTCGGGGTTGTCGACCAGCGCCGGGTCCATGAAGGCTTTGGCGTCGGGGTTGGCGTTGGCATAGCCGACGGTGGCGCTGACCTTGGCGATCACCTCTGGCTGGAGCAGGTAGTTGATGAAGGCCAGGGCCTGTTCAGGGTTTTGCGCATCCTTGGGGATGGCCAGCAGGTCGAACCACAGGTTGCTGCCTTCCTTGGGGATGCTGTAGGCGATTTTCACGCCGTTCTTGGCTTCGATCGCCCGGTTGGCGGCCTGGAACACGTCGCCGGAGTAGCCGAAGGCCACGCAGATATCGCCGTTGGCAAGGTCGGACACGTACTTGGAGGAGTGGAAGTAGGTGATGTAGGGGCGCAGTTCGAGCAGGCGCGCCTCGGCCTTGGCGTAGTCGGCGGTCTTCTCGCTGCGCGGGTCCATGCCCAGGTAGTTGAGCATCGCCGGGAACAGCTCGTCCGGCGAGTCCATGAAGGCTACGCCGCATTGCTTGAGCTTCTTCAGGTTCTCGGGTTCGAACAGCACCGCCCAGGAGTCGATATGGTCGATACCCAGCGCGGCCTTGACCTTGTCGACGTTGTAGCCGATGCCGTTGGTGCCCCACAGGTAAGGCACGGCGTACTGGTTGCCGGGGTCATTCTGCTCGAGCTGCTGCAGCAGCTTGGGGTCCAGGTGCTTCCAGTTCGGCAGCTTGCTGCGGTCCAGCGGCAGGAAGGCACCGGCCTGGGCCTGGCGGGCCAGGAAGTGGTTGGAAGGCACCACCACGTCATAGCCGGTGCGGCCTGCGAGCAGTTTGCCTTCCAGGGTTTCGTTGGAGTCGAACACGTCATAGACCACCTTGATCCCGCTGCTGGCCTGGAAGTCGGCCAGCGTCGTGTCGCCGATGTAGTCGGTCCAGTTGTACACGCTGACGCTGGGCTGGGCCTGGGCGGCGGCCGCGCCGAAGAGCAGGGTGAATGCGGCGGGAATCAGGGTTTGCAGATGACGCATGTGTACACCTCGTTGGTCTTGTTCTTTGAATGCGGTGTGTTGGGGCTGCTTTGCAGCCCATCGCTGGCAAGCCAGCTCCTACAGGTACAGTGCAGGGCCTGAGGGCAGCATCTGCCTTGTGGGAGCCGGCTTGCCGGCGATGCGTTACACGCTGAGCAGCAGGAACTCACGCTCCCAGGAACTGATCACGCGCTTGAAGTTTTCATGCTCGGCGCGCTTGACCGCCACGTAGCCCTGGACGAACTGCTTGCCCAGGTACTGCTGCACGGTTTCGCAGTCTTCCATGTGCTGCAGGGCGTCCTCGATGGTGATCGGCAGGCGCAGGTTGCGCCGCTCGTAGGCGCGGCCCTGCACCGGTGCGCTCGGGTCGATCTTCTCGACCATGCCCAGGTAGCCGCACAGCAGGCTCGCGGCGATCGCCAGGTAAGGGTTGGCGTCGGCGCCCGGCAGGCGGTTTTCCACGCGCATCGCATCGGGGCTGGAAGTCGGCACGCGCAGGCCGGCGGTGCGGTTTTCCTCGCCCCACTCGACGTTGACCGGGGCCGAAGTGTCCGGCAGGAAGCGGCGGAACGAGTTGACGTTCGGCGCGAACATCGGCAGCAGCTTGGGGATGTACTTCTGCAGGCCGCCGATATGATGCAGGAACAGCTCGCTCATGCTGCCATCTTCATTGGCGAACACCGGCTTGCCGGTGGCGATGTCGACCACGCTCTGGTGCAGGTGCATGGCACTGCCCGGCTCGTCGGTGATCGGCTTGGCCATGAAGGTAGCGGCCACGTTGTGCTTGAGCGCCGCCTCGCGCATGGTGCGCTTGAACACGGTGATCTGGTCGGCAAGGTCCAGTGCGTCGCCGTGGCGGAAGTTGATCTCCATCTGCGCCGGGCCGTCTTCGTGGATCAGCGTGTCCAGGTCCAGGCCTTGCAGTTCGCACCAGTCGTAGACGTCCTCGAACAGCGGGTCGAATTCGTTGGCGGCATCGATGGAGAACGACTGGCGCCCGCTTTCGGCGCGGCCGGAGCGGCCCATGGGCACCTGCAGGGGCAGGTCCGGGTCTTCGCAGCGCTGGGTCAGGTAGAACTCCATCTCCGGCGCGACGATCGGCTGCCAGCCTTTGTCGGCGTAGAGCTTGAGCACTTTCTTCAAGACGTTGCGCGGCGACAGCTCGATCGGGTTGCCCTGCTTGTCGAAGGTGTCGTGGATGACGATGGCGGTCGGCTCGATCGCCCACGGGATCTGGTACACCGCAGTCGGGTCGGGGCGGCAGACCATGTCGATGTCGGCAGCGTCGAGCAGGCTGTAGTAGATGTCATCGTCGACATAGTCGCCGGTGACGGTCTGCAGCAGCACGCTTTCAGGCAGGCGCATGCCACGCTCGTGGAGGAATTTGGCGGTCGGTGCGATCTTGCCGCGGGCGATGCCGGTCAGGTCGCTGATCACGCATTCGACTTCGGTGATCCGGTGCTCTTTCAGCCAGGTGGACAGCTGATCGAAGGGGGCGTTCATACAGACCTCTTGGTTGGGTTTTTGTGGCACTTGCGTGAAGGAACCTTCCCACACGGCGTGCTGGCGACTATCTTGGTCGCAGCCCCCACGGGCCATCTATCCACTTTATTCGGCAATGAATGCACCAAAAGAGTGCAAATAGGACCAAGCGTGAACACGCCCAATGCCTTGCAAGTTCAAGCGTTCAACACCACCGATGTCACCGAGCTGGTGCGCGCCACCCCCGGCTGGCAGCAGCAGTACCGGCAGATGTCGCCGGGCCATTTCAGCGGCCAGCTGCGCTGCCTGGGGCTCGATGGCGTGGAGGTGTACGAAGAATGCCTGAACACCCGTGTCGAGCAGTTCTTCCGGGCGCCCAGCGGCGCCTTGGCGTTCTGCTTCGACCGCAGCGAAAACAGCCTGTACCTGCTCAACGAGCAAAGCCGCAATATCTGGATCACGCCGGAGAACTACCAGGAAGTGGCGGTGGTGTTCGACCAGGCCTTCCTGGCCCGCCATGGCCTCGACCCACAGCGCCTCGAAGGCTTGTTCATGGTGCCGCTGGGCAGCGGCCAGAATGCGCTGTTCGGCAGCTGGCTCAGTGCCACCCTGACGCGCCTGGGCGAAGCCGATTGCCCGCTCGAAGGCCAGGCGCTGGCCGAGCAGTTGCTGGAAGACTGCCTGTTCATTCTCGACAATGCCTGCCAGCGCCTGCAGGGCGGCGCCCTGGGACGGCGCGGGGTGGAGCGGGGGATCATGCAGCGGGTCAGCGAATGGGCGGCGGACTGCCCGGAAGAAACCCTCAACCTGGTGGAGCTGGCGGCAGTGGCCGGGGTTTCCCTGCGCCAGTTGCAGGAAGCCTTCAAGGCCTTTACCGGCATGCCGCCGGCGCAATGGCTGCGCTTGCGCCGCCTGAACGGTGCGCGGCGCGACCTGCTGCGCGGTGGCGAGATGACCGTGGCAGAGGTCGCCATGCGTTGGTCGTTTTGGCATTTGGGAAGGTTTTCAGAGAGTTACAGGCAGTTGTTCAAGGAGTTACCGAGCGAGACCCTCAAGCGCAGCCGGGCCTGAAACCTGCTATCGTGCCCGGCAGTTATTACCCGAGGTTTCGATGTTCTACCTGCCTTTGCCCAGCGACCAGGCCGACCGCCTCGCCAGCGAACCTACCGACTTCTTCCACACCGCCAGCCTCTTCGAGGCTGCTGCGGTGCTGTTCGTGCAGAACCTGCCACGCCAACCCGCCAGCCTTTCGGCCGACGTCCAGGAGCGGCGTTTTGCAGAAATCGTGCGGATCGCCAACGAAGTCGAGGCGGCAGCGCCGGGCCGCTTCCAGGGCCAGGTGGCCCAGCACTTTGACCGCGAAGCCTTTGCCATGGGCCTGGGGATGCTGGGCGAGAATGGCGTCGGGCTGGTGTCGCCAGAGGTCGACTACCCGGCCGATGAGTGGCAGGACGGCGAAGGCCAGTGGAACTTCCAGTTCGCCGACAGCTACCGCCAGCGGGTGACGCCGCTGCACCCGGTGCATTTGCCAGGCCTGGGCAGTGACCTGCGCCTGAGCGACCAGCAGAACCGCCTGTTGCGCGAGTTCCTCTCCGGCGTCGACGAATCGGTGGCAGTGCAGGGCTTTGCCGGCACCGGCAAAACCTTCCTGATTCAGCAATTCACTCGTTTGCTCGACCCGCAGCGCACCTTGCTGCTGGCCCTGACCGAGGGCCAGTTGCGCGCGTTGCAGGCGCGGGTGAAGGATGCCGCAGCCTACACGGCGATGACCTTCGGCCAACTGGCCGACGAAATCCTCAACCGCGACCTGACCAGCAACGGCTGGCGCCTGCGCGACCCGTACCGCACCAAGCTTTCCTGGCGCCCGCAGGAAGCGCAGGTGGTGAAATGGCTGGCGATCCCCGACATCGGCCCGCTGGCGGCCCGCGATGTGGTGGCCCTGTGCATCAAGGCCGTGCGCAGTTTCTGCCGCAGCGGCGACAGCCAGTTGCAGTTGCACCATCTGCCCTGGGCCGGCCCCGGCACCACGCCGCTGGACCAGCAAGTGCTGCTGGAAAAGGCCCGGCTGTACTGGCAGGAGCTGACCCGCCCCTCGGCGCGGGAAATCCAGCTGCCGGTGCGCGATTACCACCGGGTCAAGCTGCTGTCGCTGACCGCCGAGGTGATCGACAGCCGCTACAGCCACGTCATCGTCGACGAAGCCCACGAGCTGTCCGCACCGATGCTTGCCGTGCTCGATCGCAGCCCGCAATCGATCATCGCCCTGGGTGACGAGCTGCAGAACCTCAATGGCCTGAGCCCACACCATGGCGGCTTCATTCGCCAACGCTACATCGACCATTCGCTGCGCGCCGGGCCGGCCATGGACGGCGTGCTCAACCCGCTGATCCAGGCACACCCGGCGGCCATCCAGGCGGCCTTCAGCGGCAGCGCCGAGCACTACACCCGGGTCAGCTTCTTCGATGCGGTGGCCGTGCCCGAGCAGCCCACGGCGTTGATCGTCGACGACGAGTGGGGGCTGTTCGGCTGGTTCCAGCGCCTGACGCACCAGGGTGTGCCGTTCGTGCTGCTGCAGAGCGCGCGCAAGGACTTCGAGCTGTTCGTCGAGGATTGCATCGAGCTGTACCGCTACGGCACCCGGCCGCGCCACCCGATGCTGTTCCGCTACCCCAGCTGGCAGGCGCTGGAGCAGGACAAGGGCGATGACAAGGCGTTTGTCGCGGTGGCCAACATGCTGCGCAAGGGCTACACGCCCGAGCACTTTGCCAAGGCCAAGAGCCGCTACCGCTGGGACAAGGCGCCGAAGCTGTTCCTGGGCCGCGTGCGCGATGTGAAGAACATGGAATTTGCCCGGGTGATGGTGTCGCCGGAGTTGATGGTTGCGCCGGCCACGGCGGGCAATCGCAATGAACGGGCGCGGCTGCTGGCGGGGTTGTACACCGCGTGTTCGCGGGCGCGGCATGAGCTGATCGTGCCGGGGGGGATGCTGGACTGGGTCAAGGACCAGGTTCGCGATTGAGATCTTTTGGGGCCGCTTCGCGGCCCTATCGCGACACAAGGCCGCTCCTACAGGTATTAGGCGATCCTCTGTAGGAGCGGCCTTGTGTCGCGGAAGGGCTGCCTAGCAGCCCCAAAGTACAACTCAGTTACGATCAAGCCACACGGTCTGGGCATTGGTGAACTCACGCACACCAAAGTGCGACAGCTCGCGCCCGAAACCGCTCTTCTTCACGCCGCCAAACGCCACGCGGGGGTCGGACGCGCAGTAGCCGTTGATGAACACGCCACCGGTATCCAGCGCCGCCGTCATGCGCTCGGCCAGGGCATAGTCGGCGGTGTAGATGGTCGAGGCCAGGCCGAACTCGCTGTCGTTGGCCAGCTCCACGGCGTGGTCGGCATCACGGGCGGTGATGATCGCCGCTACCGGGCCGAACAGCTCCTGCTTGAACGCGGTCATCTGCGGGGTCACGTTGGCGAACACGGTCGGTGCGTAGAAGTTGCCCACGCCCTCGACCTTGTTGCCGCCCAGCAGCAGGGTAGCGCCTTCGGCAAGGGTCGCCTGGACCTGGCCGTCGAGCTCGTCACGCAGGTCGTAGCGGGCCATCGGGCCGATGTAGGTGTCGTCTTCCAGCGGGTTGCCGACTTTCAGCTGGCGGGTGGCTTCGACGAACTTGTGCGTGAACGCCTCGACGATGCTTTCTTCGACGATCAGGCGCTTGGCGGCGGCGCAGACCTGGCCGGTGTTCTGGTAACGGCCGATCACGGCGGCCTTGACCGCAGCATCCAGGTCGGCGTCAGCCAGCACGATGAACGGGTCGGAGCCGCCCAGTTCGAGCACGCACTTCTTCAACGCGGCGCCAGCCTGGGCACCGATGGCCATGCCGGCGCGCACGCTGCCGGTCAGGGTCACGGCGGCGATGCGCGGGTCGCTGATGGCGCGGGTGACGCCTTCGGGGGTCACGTTGAGCACTTCGAACACACCTTGCGGCACGCCGGCATCCTTGAACAGCTCACCCAAAAGGTAAGCACTGCCCATCACGTTCGGGGCGTGCTTGAGCACGTAGGTGTTGCCGGCCAGGATCGCCGGTACCGCGCCACGCAGCACCTGCCAGACCGGGAAGTTCCACGGCATCACGGCCAGGATCGGGCCCAGCGGGCGGTATTCGATGCGCGCCTTTTCCACCTGGGTCGGTTCGGCGGCGAGCATCGCCGGGCCGTGCTCGGCGTACCAGCGGCACAGGCCCACGCACTTGCTCACTTCACCGCGCGCCTGGCTGACCGGCTTGCCGATTTCGTGGCTGATCATCTGCGCGAAGGCCTCGGCCTTGGCTTCCAGGGTGCTGGCCAGGGCGAGCAGGTATTCGCTGCGCTGACCCAGCGACACCTGGCGCCACTGGCGGTAGCCGAGCTTGGCACGTTGCAATGCCGCTTCCAGTGCGGCATCGGTGTCGAAGGGGTAGCTGCCGATCTGTTCGCCGGTGAAGGGGTCGACGGAGATGGCGTGGGTCAGGCTGCTGATGGCGCTCATGGCGGGGCACTCGTTGTTGTTGATCAGTGGGGCCAGACTAGTGGGCTATGGCTTTAATGAAAACTGAATAATAATGAGCGAAACATTCACGTTTGGAGAATGACTGTGGATCTGGTGCAACTCGAGATCTTCAAGGCCGTGGCCGAGCAGGGCAGCATCAGCGCCGCCGCCCAGCACATCCATCGGGTGCCGTCGAACCTGACCACGCGCATCAAGCAGCTGGAAGAAGACCTCGGCGTCGAGCTGTTCATCCGCGAAAAAAGCCGCCTGCGCCTGTCGCCGGCGGGCTGGAATTTCCTCGAGTACACCCGGCGCATTCTCGACCTGGTGCACGAGGCGCGGCTGACCGTGGCCGGCGAAGACCCGCAGGGCACCTTCGCCCTGGGCTCGCTGGAAAGCACTGCGGCGGTGCGGATCCCGGCCTTGCTGGCGGCGTACAACCAGCGTTACCCCAAGGTCGACCTCGACCTCTCCACCGGGCCGTCGGGGACCATGCTCGAAGGCGTGCTGTCCGGGCGCCTGGTAGCGGCGTTCGTCGATGGCCCGGTGCTGCACCCCACCCTCGAAGGCATGCCGGTGTTCGAAGAGGAGATGGTCATCATCTCGCCCCTCAACCACGCCCCGGTGCGCCGCGCCCAGGACGTCAATGGCGCAAGCATCTACGCCTTTCGCGCCAACTGCTCGTACCGCCACCACTTCGAGAACTGGTTCGTCCAGGACCAGGCGGTGCCGGGCAAGATCCATGAAATGGAGTCGTACCACGGCATGCTTGCCTGCGTCAGCGCAGGCGCGGGCCTGGCCATGCTGCCGCGCAGCATGCTCGACAACATGCCCGGCTGCAGCACGGTCAGCGCCTGGCCGATGTCGGAAGATTTCCGCTACCTCAAGACCTGGCTGGTGTGGCGCCGAGGCACCGTGTCGCGCAGCCTGAGCATGTTCGTGAAATTGCTCGAGGAGCGCCGCGCGGCGTGAACCTGGCCACAGGCCAGGTATCCAATATCAGGTAAGCCATCTCCACAAGGAGGAGCTGACCATGCGTAACCATCCCCATGCCCTGGGCGCTGCACTGCTGCTGGCTTTGGCAATGCCCTGGACCCTCGCCGCCGCCGCGGACCTCAATGCCCCCATCAACATGCAAGCCGTGCAACTGCAGCCGCAGGAGCAAAACGGCATTCGCTACCTGGAAGGCGGTATTGGCCAGGATGAAGCCAACGCCCTGCGCAAGACGCCGGGCTATGACCTGCACGTGGAACTGTCGGCTGGGCCCAGCGGTCAGTTCGAAAGTGGCGCTGCAGTGGATATCCAGAACGCCCAAGGCAAGTCGCTGCTGAGCGTGCAGGATGCCGGCCCTTTGCTCTACGTACAGTTGCCGCCGGGCCAGTACAAAGTGGTCGGGCAGGCGGGCGGCACCACGGTGCAGCAGCATGTGACCGTGAGCGGCAAGGCGCCGGCCACGGTAAGCCTGAACTGGCGTTAATGGAGGAAAGTTGCCGTGGAGTACACCTGTACTCCACGGCTGCAAACGGACGCTTGAATACGCTCAAGATAAGGCGCTGCAAGAGAAATTAGCCATTAGTGGCAATTCACTTTCAACTTTCTGATTATCTGGACAATAATCAGAAAAGTATTACCTCTTGTGACCGATTGGATGCATCGGTCACAAAAAAGTCGAGGGGCCCAAGCCCCCACAAGCCCGTGTTGACCATCAGGAGAAGTCATCGATGAAAACCCGTCTAGCCGCTTCGCTGGCTGTAGCCGTATTGGCCCTCGCCGGGGCCAACCTGGCCCAGGCTGCGCAGATCTCCGGAGCCGTAGGCGCCACCAGCCAGGGCGACATGACCTACCGTATCGGCATGTCGTTCGACTGGGACAAGAAATGGATGCAAAGCAGCACCGGTTTCGTCTCCGGCTACTGGGATGCCGCCTACACCTATTGGGAAGGCGGCGACGCCAGCGGCGCCCACTCGCTGTCGTTCAGCCCGGTATTCACCTACGAGTTCAGCGGCTTCACCTACACCCCCTACATCGAGGCGGGCATTGGCCTGGCGGCCTTCTCCAAGACCGACGTGGGCGACCAGCGCCTGGGTTCGTCGGTCAACTTCGAAGACCGTATCGGTTTCGGCCTGAAGCTGCCGGGCGAGCAGAAGGTCGGCATCCGTGCCATGCACTATTCCAACGCCGGCCTCAAGCAGCCGAACGACGGCATCGAGTCGTACTCGCTGTTCTACAGCAAGGGCTTCTGACCCGCACGGGGCCGCCTCGCGGCCCCAGCCTTGCGCGGCTCAGCGCATCGCTTTCAACGCCAGCACATTGCACAACGGATGTTCCAGCACGTGGGCGGTGGTGCCCCCGAGGAACGTCTGCATCGCGTCGTGCCGGTGGCTGCCCATCACGATCACATCCATGCGGCTGTGGCTGACGAACTGGGCGATCGCCCGTATCGCCGTACCCTCCAGAAAATGCCGGCGCTCCAGCGGGATCTGGTGATGGTCGCCCAGGCGGTTGAACGCCGCGCGCTGGGCCGTGCGCACGCTGCCCTCGAAGCCCGGCATGGTGACCGTGCCGGCGCCAAAGTCGGCAATGTGGGTCTTGGCCGCATCGCACACGTGCAGCAGGTGCAGTTCGCCATTGCACTGCAGGGCCAGGGCATGGGCGCAGTGGATCACCTGTTCGTCCAGGTGCTCGCCGCTGCCATGGCTATTGAGGTCGACCGCCGCGGCGATCTGCCGGGGGAGGGGTAGGCGGATGTCGCTGACCAGGTGCACGGCCACCGGGCTGTCCTTGAGCAGTTGCCAGTCCAGTGGCGTGACCAGCAGGCGCTTGAGCACCGGCTCGTGCTGCACATCCTTGACCAGCAGGTCGCAGCCCAGCTGTTCGATGCGTTCGAGCGCGCTGCCCAGCGGGTCGCGGGTGAGCAGCAATTCGGTGGACACATCGAGCCCGGCATTGCCCAGTTGCTCGGCCTGATCGGCCAGCCACTGGCGGTTGTCGGCCAGCAGCCGCTCGCGCTCACGGCCGTCGCTCATCAGGCCAAAGGTGTCGACATCGTCGACGAACACGTTGATATCCAGCAGTGCGCCGTTGGATTCGGCCAACGCCGCGGCGCGTTGCAGCGCCGGCGTGTGGCGCATCTGCGGGCCGAGCATGACCAACAAACGCTTGAACTGGCTCATCGCACACCTCCTCGTGTGGGCAGCCCCCCGGTTCATGCCATGTCATCTGGTCTGTACAGTCTAGCCCCGCTTGCGCCCGGCAAAACCTTTCGCGCTTTTTTCACCGGGCGCTGGTATCATCGCGCCACTCTTTGGGGAGTAGCCTGCCTTCGCGCCCTGCGAAGGCGCTCTGGTCAACATATTTGGCAACCTGCCATGGCCAGCGCATCCACCCGGATTGGCGAGACCAACGACCTTCCTGCAGCCAAGCCGGGCCTGCAGGTCGTCTGTCGTTGACTCGTTGCCTGGCTGGAGTCTGATCGTTGAATCCCATTTCCCTCATCTTCCTTGCCTTCGCCATGTCCACCGATGCCTTCGCGGCCGCCATCGGCAAAGGTTCCAGCCTGCACAAGCCACGCTTGGCCGAAGCCCTGCGCACCGGCCTGATCTTTGGCGTGATCGAGGCCATCACCCCGGTCATCGGCTGGCTGCTGGGCCAGGCGGCCAGCCAGTATGTCGAACAGTGGGACCACTGGATCGCCTTTACCCTGTTGCTGCTGTTGGGCGCGCACATGGTGCATGCAGGCCTCAAGCCCGATGACGAAGAAGAAGAGAAACAGAGCCAGCACTCGTTCTGGATCCTGGCGGTGACGGCCGTTGCCACCAGCATCGATGCCTTGGCCGTGGGTGTGGGCCTTGCCTTCGTCGATGTGAATATCTGGGTGGCGGCCGCCGCGATCGGCCTGGCGACCATGACCATGGTGACCATTGGCACCATGCTTGGGCGAGCCTTGGGTTCAGTGGTGGGCAAGCGCGCCGAGATCGTCGGTGGCATCGTGCTGATGCTGGTCGGTGCGACCATCCTCTACGAGCACCTGACAGCGGTGTAATACGCGGCTCGTCGGGTATGATGCAGCCCCGACATTTCCCACGAGGCCTGCCCCATGTCCCTGAGCGCTGAACAGATCGGCGAATTCCAAGCCTTCGCCGAACAGCTGGCCGATGCCGCTGCGCTGGCGATCAAGCCGTATTTTCGTGCCAGCCTTGAGGTCGAGGACAAGGGCGGGCGCTTGTACGACCCGGTGACCGTGGCCGACAAGGCGGCCGAGGATGCCATGCGCGACCTGATCCAGGCACGCTATCCAGAGCATGGCATTCTCGGCGAAGAGGCTGGCGTGGCGGTGGGCAGCAGCCCGCTGACCTGGGTGCTCGACCCGATCGACGGCACCCGCGCCTTCATCACCGGCCTGCCGCTGTGGGGCACGCTGATTGCGCTCAATGACGGCAGCCGCCCGGTGCTGGGGGTGATGAACCAGCCGTTCACCGGCGAACGCTTCGTCGGTACCCCGGCCGGCGCCTGGCGCAGTGGCACGGCGCTGAAAACCCGTGCTTGCGCCGACCTGGCGGCGGCCACGCTGATGTGCACCACGCCGGACATGTTCGACACCGCCGAGCGCAAGGCCGCCTTCGAAGCCGTGGCCGGCCAGGCGCGGCTGATGCGCTATGGCGGTGATTGCTATGCCTACTGCATGTTGGCGTCGGGCTTTGTCGATGTGATCGTCGAGGCGAGCCTGCAGCCCTATGACGTGCAGGCGCTGATGCCGATCATCGAAGGGGCGGGCGGGGTGATCACCGCCTGGGACGGCAGCAGTGCGCAGGATGGCGGGTGCGTGGTGGCCTGTGGTGACCCGGCGCTGCATGCGCAGGTGGTGCAGATGTTGCGCCACGCCATGTGACCTGCACTGGCCGCATCGCCGGCAAGCCGGCTCCCACAGGTATCTTGCGGCCAGCCTGTACTTTGTGGGAGCCGGCTTGCCGGCGATGAGGCTATCACAGGCACCCCCCATCGCACTTTTTCCCATTTCCGGGCTCTATGCTTGGCCAGGCCACGCCGATCCCCAGAGCGGCCGCCGACCCTGTCCCGGTGCCGATGGTTGCAAGCAAACCCCTGAAAATCCCCCGCCTGCTGCTGGCAGGCGCCCTGGCCTGCCTGGGCGCCTGTACCCAGCAACAAGGCCATGACATCGTCAGCCAGTTCGGCAACGGCAAGCCCAGCGAGCTGTTCCAGACCAGCGTCGATCGCCTGGCCACGCTGTCCATGCGCGACAACCTGCAGAGCCTGTACCTGCTGATGAACAAGCTGTACCTGCGCAACCCCAACCAGCTGACGCTCTCCGGCTACCTCGACACCGCCACGGCCGAACGGCAGATACGCCTGGCCATCGAGCAGCGCCAACCCTTGCCGCAGCTGGGCAACCGCCGCGACTTGGCTGCCTTGAGCTATGCCCTGAGCCCAGAGTTTCGCGGTGACCGGGTCGGTGCCTTCATCTACGCCATCGGCAGCATGCTGGTGACCGCCCATGGCGGGCGCACCGAGTTCTACATGACCGATACCCTCGACCCGCTGTTCATCAACAACGCTGCGCGCAATATCGAGAAGGCGACCTGGATGCTAAGCCAGCGCCAGGATGCCAATGGCGTGCTGCTGCTGTTCTCCAACGAGATTTCCGAGGCGGGCAGCAACCTGAGTTTTGCCGTGGAATTCGGCAAGGTCGTCGCGCGCCTGGACCTGTTGGCCGAGCTGCTCGACGAGCGCTACCGGCGTATCGGCCTCAACTATGCGCAGAGCCTTTTGTTGATGAACTTCCTGCCGGTGCAGTAAGCGGCCGATAATCGCCCCAACGCCTGGTACCGCCGGGCGCTATCCGCCCAGCCAATCCACAGATCGCATTGCCCAACCCCGGCCTTTTGCTTAGTGTATCGCCAGGACCGTGACCGACCGCGACCACCGGCCCCCGGCCAGTAGGCAGCGGCGACCAGAACAATAACGATACCGAGTGCCTTGCCTATGGAAAGCCGCCTGCTGAGCGAGCGCAGTAGCGTGTTCCATCACGCCGACCCGTATGCCGTGTCCGACTACGTCAACCGGCACGTGGGCCAGCATTGCATCGGCCTGTCGCGCACCACCCACCCCCAGGCCAGCCTCAGCCACCGCAAGTTCGCCGACCTCGACCTGTGCCGCATCAGCTACGGCGGCAGCGTGCGGGTCACCTCGCCCGCCCTGGAAACCATCTACCACCTGCAGGTGTTGCTCAGCGGCAACTGCCTGTGGCGCGGCCACCAGCGCGAGCACCACCTGGTGCCGGGCGAGCTGCTGCTGATCAACCCGGACGACCCGGTCGACCTGACGTATTCGCACGACTGCGAAAAATTCATTCTCAAGCTGCCGACCCGGCTGCTCGACTCGATCTGCGAGGAGCAACGCTGGCAGCGGCCAGACGGCGGCGTGCGGTTTTTGCGCAACCATTACCGGCTCGATGAGCTGGACGGTTTCGTCAACTTGCTGGCGATGGTCTGCCACGAGGCCGAGGTGAGCGATTCGCTGCCGCGGGTGCAGGGGCATTACAGCGAGATCGTGGCCAGCAAGCTGCTGACCTTGATGAGCACCAACATCCGCCGCGAGCGCCTGGCCAGCCCGGGTGCGAGCCTGGAGCGGATTCTCGACTACATCGAGCGCAACCTGAAACTGGAGCTGGCGGCCGAGACCCTGGCCGAGCAGGCGTGCATGAGCGTGCGTTCTTTATATGCGCTGTTCGACCGGCAGTTGGGCACCACGCCCAAGCAGTACGTGCGCCAGCGCAAGCTGGAGCGGGTGCATGCGTGCCTGGGCGATGGCAGCTGCACGGTGCGCAGCGTGACCGAGCTGGCGATGGATTATGGCTTTTTGCACCTGGGGCGGTTTGCCGAAATCTACCGCCAGCGCTTTGGCGAGCTGCCGTCGGAAACCTTCAAACAACGCCGCTGAGCGCATGGACACTGCAATGACCTGTGGGAGCGGGCTTGCCCCGCGAACAAGGGCGAAGCCCTTGCCATGCACCGCAGTGCCAGCTTCGCGGGGCAAGCCCGCTCCCACAGCAAGTCTTCCCCGCAGCAGCCCTACATGGGCACCTGCCAGCGCTTTGGCGAGCTGCCGTCGGAAACCTTCAAACAACGCCGCTGAGCGCATGGACACTGCAATGACCTGTGGGAGCGGGCTTGCCCCGCGAACAAGGGCGAAGCCCTTGCCATGCACCGCGGTGCCAGCTTCGCGGGGCAAGCCCGCTCCCACAGCAAGCCTTCCCCCGCAGCAGCCCTACAAGGGATAGTGCTTCAACTCCCGCGCAATCAGCATCCGCTGAATCTCGCTGGACCCTTCATAGATCTGCGTGATCCGCGCATCCCGGTAATGCCGCTCCACCGGATAATCCTCCAGGTACCCATACCCGCCATGCACCTGGATCGCCATCGAGCACACCCGCTCGGCCATCTCCGAGGCGAACAGCTTCGCCTGCGAGGCCTCCGACAGGCACGGCTTGCCAGCACTGCGCAGGCGCGCGGCATGCAGGATCAGCAGGCGCGCGGCATTGACCTGCACCTGCATGTCGGCCAGCAGGTTGGCGATGCTCTGGTGTTCGTTGATCGGCTTGCCGAACTGCACCCGCTCACGCGAGTACACCAGCGCCGCCTCGAACGCCGCGCGGGCGATCCCCAGCGCCTGGGCGGCAATGCCGATACGCCCGCCTTCGAGGTTCGACAGCGCAATCGCCAGGCCCTTGCCACGTTCGCCCAGCAGGTTGGCGGCGGGGATGCGGCAGTTGTCGAAGGTCACCGCGCAGGTGTCGGAGGCGCGGATGCCCATCTTGTGCTCGCTGCGGTCAACCTTGAAGCCTGGGTTGTCGGTCGGCACCAGGAATGCCGACAGGCCTTTCTTGCCCAGCTCCGGGTCAGTCACCGCGAAGACGATGGCCAGCCCCGCACGGCGGGCATTGCTGACGAACTGCTTGGCGCCATTGATCACCCACTCACCGTTCACCAGCTCGGCGCGGGTGCGCAGGTTGTGCGCCTCGGAGCCGGCCTGCGGTTCGGTCAGGCAGAAGCAGCCGATCACCTCGCCACTGGCCAGGCGCGGCAGCCACGCCTGTTGCTGTTCGGCATTGCCATAGGCCAGCAGTGGGCCACAGCCCACCGAGTTGTGGATGCTCATCATCGCCCCGGTGGCGCCGCAACCGGCGGCGATTTCCTCGACCGCCAGGGCGTAGGCGACGTAGTCGGTGAAGCTGCCGCCGAAGTCTTCCGGCACCACCATGCCGAGCAGGCCCAGCTCGCCCATCTTGCGCACCACGCCGTCATCGATCCAGCCGGCCTTTTCCCATGCCTGGGCGTGCGGCGCGATCTCGCCGCGGGCAAAATCCCGGGCCATGTCGCGGATCATGATCTGCTCTTCGCTCAGTTCCAGGTCTTGCATCTGTGTACTCCCAGGCTCACAGGCCTTCGAAGAATTGGTCGACCCGCTGGCGCTGCAGGCCGGCCAGGGTCGGCGGGTTCCAGCGCGGCTGCTTGTCCTTGTCGATGATCAGCGCGCGCACGCCTTCGATGATGTCGCCGTACTGGAACCACTGGCGGTCCAGGTGCAGCTCCATGGCAAAGCAGTCGTCCAGCGAGAGGTGGCGGCCACGGCGCAGCATCTCCAGGGTAACCGCCATCGCCAGCGGCGAGCGGCTTTCCAGCTGGTCGGCGGTGGCCAGCGCCCACTGGTGGCTGTCGCCGATGCTCACCGCGCGCAGCTGCTCGATGATCGCGCTCAGGTCGGGGAGGGCGAAGAAGTGGTCGATGACCGGGCGCAGCTTTTCCAGTGGCGCATCGTCCAGCGTCTGGCTGCCGAGCTTGGCCAGCAGGTTCTGCAGGTCCTTGAGCGGGTTGCCGGTGAAGCTAAGGCGGTCCAGCCCTTCATCCAGGGCCGCGAGCTTGCCGCTGGGCACGTACCAGTCGGCCAGCCCGCAGTACAGCGCGTCGGCGGCCTGCACCTGGGCGCCGCTGACCCCCAGGTAGATGCCCAGCTCGCCCGGGATGCGCGGCAGGAAGTAGCTGCCGCCCACATCCGGGAAGTAGCCGATGCCGACCTCGGGCATGCCCAGCCGGCTGCGTTCGGTGACGACGCGCAGGTCACAGCCCTGGGCCAGGCCCATGCCGCCGCCGAGGGTGAAGCCGTCCATCAGCACCAGCACCGGCTTGCGGTAGCGGTGGATCAGCAGGTCGAGGGCGTATTCCTCGACGAAGAAGTCTTCGTGCAGGGTGTCGCCGGCCTTGTAGCTGTCGTGCAGCGAGCGGATATCGCCGCCGGCGCAGAAGCCCTTGGGGCCCTCGCCGCGCAGCACCACGGCCAGCACCTGCGGGTCGTCGGCCCAGCGGTCGAACTGCTGGCGCAGGCTGCGCACCATGTCCAGGGTCAGGGCATTGAGGCCGGCGGGGCGGTTGAGGGTGAGGTGGCCAATCTGGTTGCGGACCTCGGCCAGTACATGAGCCGTTGCCGAGGTGTGAGCGTGCGCGGTCATCGCGTTCTCCCTGCTTTGTTATTGATTTTCCAAGTGAAGTCTGGAGTGCGCTGGCGTATCGCAGGATCGTGTCATGCGAATTTGCCGTACACAATTGGCAAAAGTGCAGGGCGACCCTGCATTTTTGCCTTATCGGTGCGCGTTCCGAACCGCTGACGCCACTTTAGCAGCGCCGTGCGGCAGCCGAGCAAGCCTTGCTTGCCCGGTGCGCAAAGGAGGGGGTCAGGCGGCAGCCAGGGCTGCGGGGGCGTGCTCGCGGCGAATGCTCGCCAAGGGGATGGATACCAGCAGCAAGGTCAGCACCACGGTCACGCCAATGCCCCAGGCCGCCAGGCTGAACCCGCCCAGCGAAATCAGCCCGCCGGAAATCGCCGGCCCCACCGCCAGCCCCAGGCTCAGGAAGCTGCTCGCCGCAGCCACCACACGCCCTTCGCGGTCCAGCGCGGCGGCCAGCCCGGTCAGGTAGCTCAAGGCATAGAAGTAGGTAATGCAGATGGTCATCACACCCATGGTGTACATGGGCTTGGAATGCTCGCCCAGCACGTAGCACAGGCTGGTTGCGCCGGTCAGCAGGATGGCCAGGATCACCGGCGTGCTCAGCCCGAAGCGCTTGCCGATCATCGCCGCCAGCAATGGCCCGATCAGGCCGATGAAGGACTGGAACGACAGCAGCATGCCCAGCTCGTCACCGCTGTAGCCCACCAGCGTGCCGATGCGCTCGACGAACGCCCAGCCCATGGTGTCGCGGGCCTGGAACACGAACATCGCCAGCATCATGCAGATCGCCGGCAAGCTCAGCAGCACATTGCTCGAGCCCTGGGGCGTGGCGTGCGTGGCGTCGGCACGCGGCGCACGCTGCTCCATCGCCGGGATCGCCAGCAGCATCAGCGCCATGGTGGCGGCCATCGCATAGTACAGCCCGGCCAGCCCGAACAGCGCCATCACCTTGGCATAGCCGAGCATCACCACGATCATCAGCAGCACCGAGAGGATGTTCATGTGCCCGGCGATGCGGTCGGGCTGCGTCGCGCTGGCCACGCAGGCATTGCCGCAGGCCAGCGCCAGGCCGGCACCGACCCCGGCTACGCAGCGCACGGCGCCCAGGGCATAGAGGTCGGTCACGTGCGCACTTGCAAGGTTCGCGGCAATCGCCAGCAGGGTGCCCGCCAGCGCCAGGCTGCGGCGCGGGGCGCGGCCCATGAACGGCGCCACCAGCAAGGAGGCGAGCATGGTGAAGATGAACTCGGCCGACATCAGCAGCCCGGCCTGGGCTTCGTTGAGCTTGAGGTCATTGATGATGGCGCTGATCAGAAACGGCAGCGCCCACAGGCCGAGCAGCCCCACGCCATAGGCGGAGGCGGCGGCGGAGAACACCAGGCTCCAGCTTTCGGGCAAGGCATTGCGTATTGTTTTTTTCATCGGGGGTGATCCCTGGTTGGCATGCATGGCATTACGAAAAAGCGCGCCAGTATGGCGCGCTCGTGGGCTAAAGGTTTACTGCTGCAGACTTTCGTCGACAGGCGTGCCGTCGTCGTACTGCGACAGCCACGCCACCATGGCATCGCGGTAGCGGGTGAAGCCCTTGTAGTCGACCAGCTCCTGGTCGAGGTCGCGGATCACCCGGTGCATGCGCTTGGCCCACTGCGGTGCGGCCTCGGCCAGCTCCTTGAGGCTGACCAGGTAGGTGCGTACCGGGAACAGCACCGCGTTGCTGCGCGGCAGGCGGTGCAACGGTTGCAGCTCGATGCGCAGGTTGACCAGCTCGCCGGCGTTCTCCGGCGTCACCATGGTGCGGTCCGGGGCCCAGTCCGGCAGGGTTTCGGCCGAGGTTTCCAGGCGCGGGTTGACGGTGATCGACCAGTTGGTGCGGCGCACCGGGTGGCCTGGGCGCAGGCGCAGCAGGAACTTCAGGGCGCGCTGCAGGATGCCCATTTCGTGCAGCTTGGGCACCGGGCCGTGGAACTCCATGAAGCTCATGCCCAAGTTGAAGCGCAGCGAGTAGTCGGCGCGCTGGGTGGCCATGCCGGCGCCCATCACCAGGGTTTCGTCACGCTCTTCGAGAAGGATGAACTCGCCCTGGGCCTGGCGGGTGATGTACTCCATCGGCTCCATCGGCAGGGTGCTGGCGTCGCCGAAGGTGAAGGTCTGGTCGATCTGCAGCGGGCGGTTGATCCAGTGCCACTGGCTGCCGTTCTTCTCCAGGGTGAAGTGCTCGGGGAAGTCCCGCGAGTAGGACTCCATCAGCAGCTCCAGCAGGTCCCACTGCGCTTCCATCATGTGCGGCAGGGCGGCGTAGTGCACGCCCGGCTGGCTGTCGAGGGTGTGCGCGCGGTGATGGCACTCGGAGATGTAGTGCTCGTCGATGTCGAACTGCGCGCGCAGGGCGCCGACGCCGAACGGTACATGGGGCTCGACGTTCATCGAGTACATGTACTGGTCTTCCGGGTAGGGGAAGGGCAGGCGCAGGATCGCCTCGCGGCTGTTGCTGTAGGTGTAGTCGTCGCAGTAGGTTTCGATCGGCTTGAATACGGTCATGATGGTTTGTTCTCGTCTCAGAGGTCTACGACCAGGCGGCTGCAGGTGGCGCGGGATACGCAGGGCATGAATTTGCGGCGCTCGAGCTTGTCTTGCTCGCTCAGCCAGTCGTCGCGGTGGTCCAGCTCGCCGTCCAGTTCCAGCACTTCGGTTTCGCAGTAGCCGCAGGCGCCGCCGCGGCACAGGTAGGGCACCTTGTAGCCGGCCTGTTCGGCGGCTTCGAGCAGCGACTGGTCGGGCGGCACTTCGAGGGTCACGCCCTGGCGGGCGAGGGTGACGCTGAACGGCTGGCCGCTGGAGCCCTGCTCGACGAAGCGCTCGTAGTGGATGTGGCTGTCGGTCCAGCCGAGGGCGCGGGCGCTGTCGAGGGTGTCGTCGATCATGCTGTCCGGGCCGCACACGTACACGTGGCTGCCCAGCGGGCGTTCGGCGAGGATCTGGCGAATGTCCATGCGCGCATCGACGCCTTGCACATACAGCTGCACGCGCTCGCCATAGCGGGCCTTGAGCTCCTCGCCCAGGGCGATGTGCTCGGGGCCGCGCACGGCCAGGTGCAGCTCGAAGTCGGCCTGCTTGATGTGCAGCTCTTCCATCTGCGAGTACACCGGGGTAATGCCCACGCCCCCGGCGATGAACACGTGCTGGCGGGCGTGCTTGGCCAGCGGGAACAGGTTGGCCGGCTGCAGGATCTGCAGCAGCGCACCTTCCTCGACCTGCTCGTGCAGGTGGCGCGAACCACCACGGCCGCCTTCGACCCGGCGCACGGCAATCTGGTAGGCGCTGGAGTCGTAGGGCGAGCCCATCAGCGAGTAGGCGTTGCGGTGGGTCTTGTCACCGTCCTGCATCACCACCACCACATGGCTGCCGCCGGAGAACGCCGGCAGGTGCTTGCCGTGCGGGTCGACGAAGGTGAAGCGCTTGATTTCCGGGGTCAGCGTCTCGATGCGGGTGACCCGCACGCTGAGGGTTCCGTTATGGGTGTTCACGTGTCGAGCTCCTCGGCAGCTGGCATTTCGCCCGGGACTTCACCGTCGGCCTTGATGCCCTGGAAGGCGGCCAGGCGGCGCGAATAGTGGTCGCGTACCACCAGGTCCAGCTGGCAGCCGGGGCAGGTGAACACGCGGTGGGTGACGTTTTCGGTGTAGGTGTCGCAGTGCGCGCACCACACGCGCCGCACCAGGGTGCCGCTGTGTTCGCGCAGCACCTCGTCACGGTTCAGGTCCACCGCGTTGGCCGCCTGCATGGTGGTGCCGATGAAGCTTTCCGAGCCGCTCAGGTACAGCCGGGTGCCCATGTGCGCGCTGCCGAGCAGCTGGCGCAGGCCGTCGATCAGTGCCTGGTTGCTGTCGAACACCTGCAGCGCGCCGACGTCGGCCTTGCGCAGTTCGGCCAGGTGGTTGTGCCCGGAAAAGGTCTCGGTGGAGTAGAGCAGGGTGCTGGCCTGGCGCTGGGCTGCGGTCATGTCGCCGATCAGGCGCAGCATGGCCGTGCCGCCGCTGCCCTGGCCGGCGACCAGGTGGCGCAGGCCACTGGCCATCGGCTGCAGGCGGTCATAGACCGGGCGGCTCTTGATGCCGGTGATGAGCATGGTGTTTCACCTCGTGCAGGTGCTGGCAGGGCGCGCGGTTGGCGCGCAAAGCCATATTACCTATTGTGTTATATGTTTTATGGCGAACGCGAAAACGGTTTTAGTGCTTGAACATCACGTGGCGCACGCAGGTGTAGTCTTCCAGCCCGTACATGGACATGTCCTTGCCGTAGCCCGATTGCTTCATGCCGCCGTGGGGCATCTCGCTGACCAGCATGAAGTGGGTGTTGACCCAGGTGCAGCCATACTGCAGGCGCGCCGCCAGGCGGTTGGCGCGCCCCACATCGGCGGTCCACACCGAGGAGGCGAGGCCGTAGTCGGAGTCGTTGGCGTAGGCCAGGGCCTGGGCTTCGTCGCTGAACGGGGTGACGCTGACCACCGGGCCGAACACTTCGCGCTGGACGATCTCATCGTCCTGGCGGGCGTCGGCCAGCACCGTCGGCTCGAAGAAGTAGCCCGGGCCCGGCACGCGGTTGCCACCGGTGACCACGCGGATGTGCGGCTGCGCCTTGGCGCGCTCGACGAAGCCTGCCACGCGCTCCAGGTGGTCGCGGGTGATCAGCGGGCCCAGCTCGGTCTGCGGGTCGTCCTGCAGGCCATGGCGAATGCTGCCCACCGCCTGGCCGAGTTTTTCCACGAAGGCCTCGTAGACGCCTTGCTGCACATACAAACGGCAGGCGGCGGTGCAGTCCTGGCCGGCATTGTAGAAGCCGAAGGCGCGGATGCCCTCGACGGCGGCGTCGATGTCGGCGTCGTCGAAGATCAGCACCGGGGCCTTGCCGCCCAGCTCCATGTGCGTGCGCTTCACGCTGCTGGCGGTATTGGCGACGATACGCGCCCCGGTGGCCACGGAGCCGGTCAGCGACACCAGGCGCACCTTGGGGTGGGTCACCAGCGGCTCGCCCACGCTCGGGCCCTTGCCGAACAGGATGTTGACCACGCCGGCCGGGAACAGCGCGTTGATCAACTCGGCCAGTTTCAGCGCGGTCAGCGGGGTCTGCTCGGACGGCTTGAGCACCACGCAGTTGCCGGCGGCCAGGGCCGGGGCGAGCTTCCAGGCCACCATCATCAGCGGGTAGTTCCACGGCGCGATGGAGGCGACCACGCCCAGCGGGTCGCGGCGAATCATCGAGGTGTGGCCGGGCAGGTACTCGCCGCCGGCCGAGCCGTTCATGCAGCGGCTGGCGCCGGCGAAGTAGCGGAACACGTCGGCAACGGCGGGGATCTCGTCGTTGAGCGCTGCCTGGTAGGGCTTGCCGCAGTTCTGCGATTCGAGCGAGGCGAACACCTCGGCCTGCGCCTCGATGCGGTCGGCAAGCTTGAGCAGCAGGGCGGCGCGGTCCTTGGGTGGGGTTTGCGACCAGGCATCGAACGCCTGGTCGGCGGCCTGCACGGCGGCATCCACCTGGGCGCTGCTGGCCTCGTTGAGGGTAACCATCACCTCGCCCAGGGAGGGGTTGTAGACAGGCTGGCTGGCGCCCTCACCGGCAATCAGCTGGCCGTTGATGAGTAGGTTTGTTTGCATGGCGGTTCCCTTGAGGGGTTTTATCGTTGTGGTACAAGCCGTAAACATATGAAAACATATCTTAATGTTTGAAGTTTGCCAACTGCCAAGGCGATAATTGGTCGCAGGCCGCAAGCAAGCGGCCGCGCAGGGGTTGCGGCAACCGTATCAGCCGCCGCCCAATCGCTATAAGATACGGAACTGAACGTTTAGCCCCATGCCTCAGGGCCAGGTCGAACACACTGAAAAGGGAGAGTCAATTGAGTGCCCTGAATACTGCCCGCAGCACCGCGTTCATTCGCCTGCGCCAGGAAGGCCGTACCGACGAAGTGGCGCGCAGGCTGGTGGAGGCCATCGAACTGGGGCTGTTCACCGAAGGCCAGCAACTGCCCAGCGAAAGCGAGCTGGCGCTGCAACTGGGGGTGGCCACCGTGACCTTGCGCGAAGCGCTGGTGGTGCTGCGCCAGCGCGGGCTGATTGAAACCCGCCGCGGGCGCAACGGCGGCAGCTTCGTCTGTGCGCCGGTCGAGCTGCCCGAGCCGCTGCTCTTGGCCCGCCTGCGCGAGATGAGCGGCCCCGACCTGCGCGACCTGGGTGACGAGCAGATGGCGATCTCCGGCACCGCCGCACGCCTGGCCGCGCAGCGCAGCTCGCGCGAGCAGCAGGCACGCATTGCCCAGCACATCGAGTCGCTGGCCCAGGCCAGCACGCGCCTGGCGCGCCACCGCGCCGATGCGCGGTTCCATATCGAGGTGGCAGCGGCTGCCCAGTCGCTGCGCCTGACCCACGCCGAAATGCGCCTGCAGTCGGAAGTCGGCGAGCTTCTATGGATGGAGGCGGCAGGCGGTGGCGAGGTCAGCGTGATCGAACACGAACACCGGGCGATTCTCGATGCCCTGGTCAACGGTGACGCGGTACTGGCCGGTGCGCTGGCCGAAGCGCATGTCAGCCGCGGCATCAAGCGCCTGATGGCGCTGCGCCTGGAACTGCTGGCCGCAGGCGAAAGCCCGGCCTGACCCCTTGAGCACAACAACGTACAAAAATACCTGCGTGAGGAAATGCCATGTCTACCGCGATCGATAGCGACCCTCTGCTGCTCTGCGCCCGGCAGCTCAACAGCACGGTGGGCACCATCTTCGGCCAGGTGCGGCAGCTGGTGGATGTGGCGGCCGAGCAGTGGCGCCGGGTGCTGGCCGAGGGCCGCGAGCCGGCATCCAAGGACCTGGCCCTGCTGCGCCCGGCCATCGATGAGCAGCTGCTGGCCACCGGCGCCTTCGGCTGCGGCGGCGGGGTGATCGTCGAACCCGGCTGCCTGGCCGACCGCGAGATGCACCTGGAATGGTGGTACCTGGCCGACGGTGGCAAGACCTTGCCGCTGCGTCCGAACTTCGACCGCCGCCGCGAGAACTTCTACGACTACACCAACATGCCCTGGTACGCCCGCCCGCGCGACTCGCGCAGCAGCAGCGTGGAAGGCCCCTACGTGGACCTCTATGGCACCAACATGTATGTGCTGACCTTCACCATGCCGATCCTGGTCGAGGGCCGCTTCATCGGCGTGGCAGGGCTCGACCTGTCGCTGCACAACCTGGAGAAGATGCTGGTGTGCAGCCTGATGCGCCTGGACAACGAAGCGGTGCTGATCAGTGCCGATGGCCGCATTATCGCCGCCAACACCGCCAACTGGATGGTCGGTGACCTGGCGCCGAAGCTGCTCGACCCCACCCCGCTGGGCGGCGTGCGCCTGGTGTTGGAAGAGCCCGAGGCTGGCTGGTCGCTGGTGCGCTTGCCATCGCCTCGGCGCTGATCGGCCTGCAATCGTTAACCTGAGCGTAACGATTGCGCACCCGGCTTGATTGATCGGCCTGGGTAGCCCGTCCTACTGTGCCTCCACGACAGCGAACCCGTGGAGTCACCCAATGACCATAACCAACAATCCACCGCCGCAATGGTCGCGGCGGCGCGCCGAGAAGCAGCGCCGCCTCGAGCGCGTGCGCCACCTGGCCGACGGTGTGGTGCTGCCTACCGAGCGTATCGTCGAGGCGCTGGAGCTGTTGATCGCCCCCGGCGACCGGGTGGTGCTCGAAGGCAACAACCAGAAGCAGGCCGACTTCCTCTCGCGGTCCTTGGCCAAGGCCGACCCCGAGCGCCTGCACGACTTGCACATGATCATGCCCAGCGTCAGCCGCGCCGAGCATCTGGACCTGTTCGAGCGCGGCATCGCACGCAAGCTCGACTTCTCCTTCGCCGGCCCGCAGAGCCTGCGCATCGGCCAACTGCTCGAAGACGGCCTGCTCGAAGTGGGCGCCATCCACACCTACATCGAGCTGTACTCGCGGCTGCTGGTCGACCTGATCCCCAACGTCACCCTGGTCGCCGGCTTCATGGCCGACCGCGACGGCAACCTGTACACCGGCCCCAGCACCGAAGACACCCCGGCCCTGGTGGAGCCTGCAGCCTTCAGCGACGGCCTGGTGATCGCCCAGGTCAACCAGCTGGTGGACCGCGTCGACGACCTGCCACGGGTCGATATCCCGGCTTCGTGGGTGGATTTCGTGGTGGTCGCCGACCAGCCGTTCTACATCGAGCCGCTGTTCACCCGCGACCCGCGCCATATCAAGCCGGTGCACGTCCTGATGGCGATGATGGCGATCCGCGGCATCTACGAAAAACACCAGGTGCAGTCGCTGAACCACGGCATCGGCTTCAACACCGCCGCCATCGAGCTGATCCTCCCTACGTATGGCCAATCGCTGGGCCTGAAGGGCAAGATCTGCCGCAACTGGACCCTCAACCCGCACCCGACCCTGATCCCGGCGATCGAAACCGGCTGGGTCGAAAGCGTGCACTGCTTCGGCACCGAGCTGGGCATGGAAGACTACATCGCCCAGCGCCCGGACGTGTTCTTCACCGGCCGCGACGGCTCGCTGCGCTCCAACCGCATGATGTGCCAGCTGGCCGGGCAGTACGCGGTCGACCTGTTCATCGGCGCCACCTTGCAGGTCGATGGCGATGGCCATTCCTCCACCGTCACCCGTGGCCGCCTGGCCGGCTTCGGCGGTGCGCCGAACATGGGCCACGACCCCCGTGGCCGGCGCCACGCAACCCCGGCCTGGCTGGACATGACCGTGCCCGAGACGATGCTCGAACGCGGCCGCAAGCTGGTGGTGCAGATGGTCGAGACCTACCAGGAAGGCGGCAAGCCCACCTTCGTCGAAACCCTCGATGCGGTCGAAGTGGCGAAGAAGGCCGGCATGCCCCTGGCGCCGGTGATGATCTACGGCGACGACGTCACCCACCTGCTCACCGAAGAGGGCATCGCCTACCTGTACAAGGCGCGCAGCCTGCAAGAGCGCCAGCAGATGATCGCCGCCGTGGCCGGGGTCACCGCCATCGGCCTGCGCCACGACCCCAAAGACACCCTGCGCCTGCGCCAGCAAGGCCTGGTGGCGCTGCCCGAAGACCTCGGTATCCGCCGCACCGACGCCAGCCGCGAACTGCTCGCCGCGCGCAGCATCGCCGACCTGGTGGACTGGTCCGGCGGCCTCTACAACCCGCCCGCACGGTTCAGGAGCTGGTGATGCAGACACTCGAAACCGTGGCGCCGCTGCGCCCCGCTGTGGCAGCCGGCTTGCCGGCGATAGGGCCAGCAAAAGCAAGCACAATCCCGCTGCCCGATCACCTGGCCGACCTCGCCGTCGAGTCCCTGATCGACGAAGCCGAACTCTCGCCCAAACCCGGCCTGGTCGACCGCCGTAGCAGCGGCGCCCATCACGACATGACCCTGCCCCTGATGCACGCCTCGGCCCTGGCCCTGTGGCCGTGTCTGCGGCAAATGGCCGAAGCCGCCGAGCAGCATGGTGCGGTCGGCATACCGCTGCGTACCGCCCTGGGCCGCATCGGCCGCGAAGGCGAAGCTCAGATGCTGGCCGCTACCGGCGGCGTCAACACCCACCGCGGCGCCATCTGGGCCCTGGGCCTGCTGGTAGCGGCGCGCACCCTGGACACTCGCGCCGACGCCGCAGCCGTAGCCGCACGCGCCGGCCGTATTGCCCTGATCGACGACCCGGCCGCCATAACCCCCGACAGCCACGGCAACCAGGTACGCCGCCGCTACGGCGCCAGCGGTGCCCGCGAGCAGGCCCAGCAAGGCTTCCCGGCGGTGATCGAACATGGCCTGCCGCAACTGCGCCGCAGCCGCGCCGCCGGGGCCAGCGAAAGCCAGGCCCGCCTCGACGCCTTGCTGGCGATCATGGCCGCCCTGAGCGATACCTGCGTGCTCTGGCGCGCCGGCCCGCAAGGCCTGCAAGCCTTGCAGCAGGGCGCCCGCAGCGTGCTCGATGCCGGCGGCTGCGCCAGCCTCGACGGCCGCCGCCAACTGCGCCTGTTCGACGCCCAGCTGCTGCACATGAATGCCTCGCCAGGCGGCGCCGCCGACCTGCTGGCCGCCTGCCTGTTCCTCGACAAGACCGGGAGCCTGTGACATGGAAACCCTGAACTTTCAATTCCCCGCTGCCGAGCCCGGCCGCGGCCGCACCTTGGTCGGCTGCGTCAGCTCCGGCGACCTGGAAGTGCTGATCGAACCCGGCACCCCCGGCCAGCTGGACATCCAGGTGGTGACCTCGGTCAACGGCAGCAGCGCCCGCTGGGGCCAGCTGTTCCAGCGCCTGTTCGAAGGCCGCAGCGTACCGGCGGTGAAGATCGACATCCATGATTTCGGCGCCACGCCCGGGGTGGTGCGCCTGCGCCTGGAGCAAGGTTTCGAGGAGATCGCCCATGACTGACATCGCCCGCCTGCTGCAAAGCCGCAGCTTCGTCGAACTCGGTGCGCGCCAACGTGCCCGCGCCTTGCTCGACCCCGGCAGCTTTCGCGAACTGCTCGGCCCCTTCGATCGGCTGATGTCGCCCTGGCTGCCGCGCCAGGGCATCGTGCCCCAGGCCGACGACGGCGTGGTCATCGCCAAGGGCCAGTTGCAGGGGCGCAACACCGTCATCGCCGCCATCGAAGGCGCCTTCCAGGGCGGCAGCATGGGCGAGGTGGGTGGGGCCAAGATTGCCGGCGCCCTGGAGCTGGCCATCGAAGACAACCGCAACGGCATCCCCACCTGCGCCGTGCTGCTGCTGGAAACCGGCGGCGTGCGCCTGCAGGAGGCCAACCTGGGCCTGGCGGCGATTGCCGAGATCCAGGCGGCGATCGTCGAGCTGCGCGCCTATCAGCCGGTGGTCGGGCTGGTTGCAGGTTCGGTCGGTTGCTTCGGTGGCATGTCCATCGCCGCCGGCCTGTGCAGCCACCTGCTGGTCACCCGCGAAGCGCGCCTGGGCCTGAACGGCCCGCAAGTGATCGAGCAGGAAGCCGGCATCGGCGAATACGACGCCAAGGACCGCCCGTTCATCTGGAGCCTGACCGGTGGCGAGCAGCGCCACGCCAGCGGCCTGGTGGACGGCTACGTGGCCGACGACGTCGAAAGCATTCGCCAGCAACTGCTGCAGTTGCTGGCCGCCACGCCCGCCGACCGCGCCGGCCAGCACGCCTGGTACCTGGAGCGGTTGGCCAGCCTGGGCGCCGACTGCCCGCAACTGGATGCCGCCGCCGTGCGCGCCCTCTACCAAGGAGATGCCCCATGAACCGTGCCCTCAACTGGCTGCCGGGCCTGGCCGGTGGCGAAGCCCTGGCGGGCTACCCCGCCTCGGTGAAGGTCATCG
The DNA here is from genome assembly GCF_002438125.1 of Pseudomonas sp. UBA6315. Classification (NCBI taxonomy): domain Bacteria; kingdom Pseudomonadati; phylum Pseudomonadota; class Gammaproteobacteria; order Pseudomonadales; family Pseudomonadaceae; genus Pseudomonas; species Pseudomonas sp. UBA6315. Next base: position 22,402 of record NZ_DJTF01000081.1, on the reverse strand, counting down.
ATGGCGAACTGGACCAGCGCCTGGCGCGCTTCATCGCTGTGGTGCCGGATGCCCAAAACCCATTCCCCCGCGCCCGCACGGGCGAGGTCGGCCTGCTCGAAGGCTGGGGCCTGGCCAAGGCGGTGAGCGAGGCCATGGCGCTCGACCGCGATCGCGAGAAACGTGCCATCGTCGCGGTCATCGATGTGCCAAGCCAGGCCTATGGCCGCCGCGAAGAAGCCCTGGGCATCCACCAGGCCCTGGCGGGGGCGGTGCAGGCCTATGCCCAGGCACGCCTGGCCGGGCACCCGGTCATCGGGCTGCTGGTGGGCAAGGCCATGTCCGGGGCGTTTCTTGCCCACGGCTACCAGGCACAACGGCTGATCGCCCTGGATGACAGCGGGGTGATGGTGCATGCCATGGGCAAGGCGGCGGCGGCGCGCATCACCCTGCGCAGCGTCGAACAGCTCGAAGCCCTGGCCGCCGAAGTGCCGCCCATGGCCTACGACCTGGCCAGCTATGCCTCGCTGGGCCTGTTGTGGCGGCGCCTGAGCGTGGACAACGCCGATGCGCCGACGGCGGCCGACCTGGCGCAGGTACGTGCCTGCCTGGCCGAAGCCGTGCGCGATATCGGCCGCTGCACCGACCTGTCGTCGCGCCTGGCCGGCGAGCATCGCAGCGCCTCCCGCGAGGTGCGGGCACGCCTGCGCAGCCAATGGCAGGAGGCCTGAGATGAACGCCCCGCAGCCCCATGACCTGCTTTGGGGAATGCCCCCGGCAGCGTTACCCGCCGACGCCCCGGCCTGGGCCCACCAGGTACTCGCGGCCGGCCAGCCGGTGGTGGTACGCCGGGCCGTGTGCGCCGAGGGCTGGGTGGCCGTGGGCCTGCGCGGGGCAGGGCGGGAACAGCGCCTGGGCGTGCAGATGCCGCTGGCCGACATTGCCCGCCAGCTCAGCCCCGAAGCGCTGCGCTGGCAGGGTGACAGCCCCTGGGCTGCCTTGCAGGCGCTGGCCAGCGTGACGCCTGTGCTCGATGCCAGCGGGCTGGCCTGGGGGCCGACCGGCAGCGTCGGTTATCAATTGGCCACGGGCGTTGGCGCAGTACACGCTGCCAGCGACCTCGATGTGCTGCTGCGCACGCCGCAACCCCTGGCCCGGGCCAAGGCGCGCGAACTCCTGGACATCCTCGACTGCGGCCCTTGCCGCATCGATGTGCAGTTGCAAACCCCGGCCGGCGCCGTCGCCCTGCGCGAATGGGCCGGCATGGCGCGGCGCGTGCTGCTCAAGTCGGCCAGCGGCGCGCAGCTGGTGGCCGACCCGTGGGCGTTGCTGGAGTGCGCAGCGTGAGCAGCCTGTTCGCCTTCCCCGGCCAGGGCGCCCAGCAGGCGGGGATGCTGCACCGCCTGCCCGAGGGCAGCGCGGCGCTGCTGGAGGAGGCCAGCGATGCGTTGCATCAGCAGGTGCTGGCGCTGGACACCGCGCAAGCGCTGCAGACGACCCGGGCCGTGCAGCTCTGCCTGCTGCTGGCCGGGGTCGCCTGGGCGCGCTGGCTGATGCAGCGCAGCCCGGCGCCGGACTATGTGGCCGGGTTGTCGATCGGCGCCTACCCAGCCGCCGTCGCCGCCGGCGCCCTGGCCTTTGCCGATGCCGTGCGCCTGGTGGCGCTGCGCGGCGAGCTGATGCACTGCGCCTACCCGCAGGGCTACGGCATGACCGCCCTCAGCGGCCTCGACCAGGCGCGTGTCGAACACCTGCTGGCCGAGGTGGGCGGTGAGGTGTTCCTGGCCAACCTCAACAGCGACAACCAGTTCGTCATCGCCGGCAGCGACAGTGCCATGGCCGAGGTCGTTGCCCGCGCCCGCCGTCTTGGCCAGGGCGTGGCCCGGCGCCTGGCGGTCAGCGTGCCGTCGCACTGCGCGTTGCTCGACGGTCCGGCCGCCGAGCTGGCCGCAGCCTTCGCCCAGGTGCAGCTGCGCCGCCCGCGCATCACCTACCTGAGCGGCAGCAGCGCGCGGCCGATCTACGACCCGCAACGCCTGCGCGATGACCTCGCCGGCAACATGGCGCGGCAGGTGGATTGGCGTGCCACGCTGCGCAACGCCTATGAACGCGGGGTGCGCCTGCACCTGGAAATGCCGCCTGGCAGCGTGCTCAGCGGCCTGGCCCGGCCGGTGTTCGAACAGGGCAGGGTGGTGGCCGTCGAGGGCACCCGGGCCGACACCGTCGATGCGCTGTTGCGCCAGGAGGTGGCCGACAACCGATGACGGCGCTGCAACTCGAAGAACAACAACAACCAACTTCGATACAAGCTGAGGACAACAACAATGATCATCTATGGTGTGGCTCTGCTGGCGGTGTGCACCCTCGCCGGCGTCATCGTCGGCGACTTCCTGGGCGTGCTGCTGGGCGTCAAATCCAATGTGGGCGGGGTCGGCATCGCCATGATCCTGCTGATCTGCGCAAGGCTGTACATGCAGCGCCAAGGCGGCATGAGCAAGGAGTGCGAGTTCGGCGTCGGTTTCTGGGGCGCCATGTACATCCCGGTGGTGGTGGCCATGGCTGCCCAGCAGAACGTGGTCACCGCCCTGCACGGCGGGCCGGTGGCGCTGCTGGCGGCCATTGGCGCGGTGCTGGTGTGTGGCCTGACCATCGCCCTGATCAGCCGCAGCCACCGCGGCGAGCCATTGCCCGCGCTGCAGGCACCCACCCCTGAGACTGCGCAGGTAGCCCCTGCAGGAGGTCGCTGAGATGTGGCCGATCATTGACAATGCCCTGGAACACAATGGCCTGATCACGGCGTTCGCGGTGGTGGGCGGGATCATGTGGCTGTCGGTGCTGTTGTCCAAGTACCTGACTTTCGGCCGTGTGCATGGCTCGGCCATCGCCATCGTCATCGGCCTGGTGCTGGCCTGGGTCGGCGGTACCGTGACGGGCGGGCAGAAGGGCCTGGCCGACATGGCGCTGTTCTCTGGCATCGGCCTGATGGGCGGGGCGATGCTGCGCGATTTCGCCATCGTCGCCACGGCCTTCGAGGTGCAGGCCACCGAGGCGCGCAAGGCCGGCATGATCGGTGCCATCGCGCTGCTGCTGGGCACGGTGCTGCCGTTCATCGTGGGCGCTGGGGTGGCGTATGCCTTCGGCTATCGCGATGCGGTGAGCATGACCACCATCGGCGCGGGCGCGGTGACCTACATCGTCGGGCCGGTGACCGGTGCGGCGCTGGGCGCCAGTTCGGATGTGGTGGCGCTGTCGATTGCCACCGGGTTGATCAAGGCGATCCTGGTGATGGTGTTCACACCGGTGTCGGCGCGGTTGCTGGCGTTGGACAACCCGCGTTCGGCGATGGTGTTTGGTGGGTTGGCCGGGACGGTGTCGGGGGTGACGGCGGGGCTCGCGGCGACGGATCGGCGGTTGGTGCCGTATGGTGCGCTGACGGCGACCTTCCATACCGGGCTGGGGTGTTTGATGGGGCCTTCGATCCTGTATTTCTGTGTGCGGGGGTTGGTGGGCTGAAGGGCCCTGGGGCTGCTTTGCAGCCCTTTCGCGACACAAGGCCGCTCCTACAGGGTTACGCGGTAGTTTGTAGGAGCGGCCTTGTGTCGCGAAAGGGGCGCAAAGCGCCCCCAAACTCAATTCTCCCGGCTGTACATCCTGCATTCAGCCAACAACGCCAACAGGTTCGGCTCCCGCTCCCGCGCCTTCAAAAACACCACCCCAATATGCTGCTGCAACCGATACCTCTGCTGCAGCGCTATCAACTTCACCCGGTTCTCGTACACCGCCGCAATCCGCCCGGGCAACAGCGCAAACCCCACCCCCGAACTGACCATGCTGAGCAAGGTGAAGATGTCGTTGACCTGCATCGCCACCTTCGGCTCGAACCCCGCCTGCTGGAACACCTGCGCACCATCACGGTGGGTGGCAAAACCCTGGGTCAGGGTAATGAAGGTGGAATCGGCCAGGTCCGCCAGGTCCACTTCCTGCTGGCCGGCAAACGGCGAATCGGTGGGCACGGCGAGGAAGATGTCGTCGCAGAACAGCGCCAGCTGCTCGCAGGCAGGGTCGGCCACGCTCTCGTCCAGCGACACCAGGATCGCTTCCAGCTCGTGGTTCTTCAGGCGCTGCAGCAGCTCGACGTTCGAGCCCAGGGTCAGGTCGATGTTCAGCTCGCTGCGCCGCAGCTTCAGGCCCATCACCAGTTTCGGCACGGTCTTCACGGTCAGCGAATACAGCGCGCCCAGGCGGAAACGCTCGGCGTAGAAGCCTGCGGCCTCGCGGGTCTGGCGCACCATCTGCTCGGCGTCCTGGATCAGCTGGCGGGCCTTTTTCTCCAGCACGTAGGCGCTTTCCAGCGGGATCAGCTGGCGGCCTTCGTGCTTGAACAGCGGGCAGCGCAGGGCGCTTTCCAGGGAGTGGATGGCCCGGTGCACGCTGACCGCGCTGGTGGACAGCTCGGCGGCGGCGCGGCCGAGGTTGCCGCTGCGCATGAAGGCGAGGAAGGTCTGGAGCTTTTTCAGGGTCAGTTCTTCGTCGATCAGCATGGCGGGGCCCTGAAATGGAGGTGGCGCAGATCATGCCATAACCGAGGCCCTCAAGGGCCCTGTGGGAGCCGGCTTGCCGGCGATAGGGCCACCCCGATGTCCGGCTCACCCCGAAGGGTGATGGCCGCCCCCGCCAACCCATGCAAGAATTCCCCCCATAACAACCCCGGCATGGGACCACGACAATGAGCAAAGACCGGCTGAAATCGCCCGACTGGTACGCGCAGATGGCGCGTGTCATCGACGCCCAGGGCGCGCCGGGCTTCGTCGAGGCGCTGTTCGCCGCGCTCAAGCTGCTTGCCCCGTGCCAGGCCATCACCGTGTTCCTCTACCCGCGCAAGGGCCTGCCCTCGGCGCTGTTCGTCAAGGACGAAGATGGCCCATGGCTGCCGGAAGGCAACGTGCAGCGCTACCTCGAAGGCTACTACCTGCTGTGCCCGTTCTACCGCGCCTGCATGGACGGCGTGCCCGCCGGTTGCTACCGGCTGAGCGACGTGGCCCCCGACCACTTCAAGCGCAGCGAGTACTTCCTGGCCTTCTACCAGCACGCGCACATGGAAGATGAGCCGAACTTCATCGTGCCGCTGGACGAGGACCTGACCATCGCCGTGTCGCTGGCCAGCACCCAGCGCCTGAGCCGCCAGCAGGTCAACGACCTCAAATGCGTGGCGCCCTGGGTCGCGGCCGTGGTGCGCCGGCAATGGGGCCACCTGGACATCGACGCGCTCGGCGGGCGCTTCGAGAGCGCCCTGGGCCGGCAGATCAACGCGGCGCTGAATAATTTCGGCTCCTCGCTGCTGACCGAGCGCGAGTGCCGCATCGCCCAGTACCTGCTGCGCGGCCACTCGACCCGCTCGCTGGCCGAGCGCCTGGGCATCAGCGAAGACACGGTCAAGACCCACCGCAAGAACCTCTACACCAAGCTGGACATCGCCAAGCAGTCCGAACTGTTCTCGCTGTTCATCGACTCCCTGGCCCAGGCCCAGGAAGGCTTGAGCAAGGACCCGCTGGAAAGCTACCTGCGAAGGCGCTGACGCCCGCGCGACACCTCATACGAACGACAAAACCGGCCGCCCGTGCGGCCGCAAGGGAGACCTGCGTGCATACGAAAAGCGATTGGCAGCAGCGCGCTGCTGGGCAAAGCTTCATCACCTCGGCGCTGATCGACGGCCGCCCGCTGTCGGCGCGCTCCGGGCAAACCTTTGCCGCCATCAACCCGGCCACCCAGCAGCTGCTGGCCCAGGTGGCCGCCTGCGGCGAGGCGGAAATCGACCAGGCCGTGCGCTCGGCGCGCCGCGCCTTCGAACAAGGCCCCTGGGCGCGCATGGCGCCCTCGGCACGCAAGCAGGTGCTGCTGCGCCTGGCCGAGCTGATGATGGCCCACCGCGAGGAGCTGGCCCTGCTCGACTCGTTGAACATGGGCAAGCCGGTGATGGACGCCTACAACATCGACGTGCCGGGCGCCGCCAACGTGTTCGCCTGGTACGGCGAGGCGCTGGACAAGGTCTACGACCAGGTCGCCCCGACCGCAGCCAACGCCCTGGCCACCATCACCCGTGAAGCGCTGGGGGTGATCGGCGCCGTGGTGCCCTGGAACTTCCCGCTGGACATGGCCGCCTGGAAAGTCGCCCCGGCCCTGGCCGCCGGCAACAGCGTGGTGCTAAAACCCGCCGAGCAGTCGCCGTTCTCGGCCTTGCGCCTGGCCCAACTGGCCCTCGAAGCCGGCTTGCCGGAAGGCGTGCTGAACGTGGTGCCGGGCCTTGGCGAAAGCGCCGGCCGCGCCCTGGGCCTGCACCCGGATGTGGACTGCCTGGTGTTCACCGGCTCCACCCAGGTGGGCAAGTACTTCATGCAGTACTCGGCCCAGTCCAACCTCAAGCAGGTGTGGCTGGAGTGCGGCGGCAAGAGCCCGAACCTGGTGTTCGACGACTGCCAGGACCTGGACCTGGCCGCCGAGAAGGCCGCCTTCGGCATCTTCTTCAACCAGGGCGAAGTGTGCTCGGCCAACTCGCGGCTGTATGTGCAGCGTTCTATCCACGACGAGTTCGTCGAGCGCCTGCTGGCCAAGGCCCGCAACTGGCTGCCGGGCGACCCGCTGGACCCTGCCAGCCGCGCCGGCGCCATCGTCGACAGCGCCCAGAGCGCCCGCATCATGGCCGCCATCGAGCAGGGCCAGGGCGAAGGCGCGCGCCTGCTGTGCGGCGGCCAGCGCCTGAGCTTCAACGGCTCGGACAACTTCATCGCCCCGACCGTGTTCAGCGACGTGCGCCCGGACTCGGCCCTGGCCCGCGAGGAAATCTTCGGCCCGGTGCTGGCGATCACCGCCTTCGACGACGAGGCCCAGGCCGTGCGCCTGGCCAACGACAGCGTCTACGGCCTGGCCGCTTCGGTGTGGAGCGATGACCTCAACCGCGCCCACCGCGTGGCCCGCCAGCTCAAGGCCGGCACCGTGTCGGTGAACACGGTCGATGCCCTGGACGTGGCCGTGCCCTTCGGCGGCGGCCGCCAGTCCGGCTTTGGCCGCGACCTGTCGCTGCATGCTTTCGACAAGTACACCCAACTCAAGACCACCTGGTTCCAGCTGCGCTGACCGACATCACGGAGAACGACCATGAACGCACCTTTCCAGCCGCAACGCGACACCCGCGATTACCAGGCCAGCGACGCCGCCCACCACATCCACGCGTTCCTCGACCAGAAGGCGCTCAACGCCGAAGGCCCGCGCGTCATCACCCGCGGTGAAGGCCTGTACCTGTGGGACAACGACGGGCGCCGCTACCTGGACGGCATGTCCGGCCTGTGGTGCACCCAGCTCGGTTACGGGCGCAAGGACCTGACCGCCGCCGCTGCCGCGCAGATGGACCAGCTGGCCTACTACAACATGTTCTTCCACACCACCCACCCGGCGGTGATCGAGTTGTCCGAGCTGCTGTTCAGCCTGCTGCCGGGCCACTACAGCCACGCCATCTACACCAACTCCGGTTCCGAGGCCAACGAGGTGCTGATCCGCACCGTGCGCCGCTACTGGCAGGTGGTCGGGCAGCCGAGCAAGAAGATCATGATCGGCCGCTGGAACGGCTACCACGGCTCGACCCTGGCCGCCACGGCCCTGGGCGGCATGAAGTTCATGCACGAAATGGGCGGGATGATCCCCGACGTTGCCCACATCGACGAACCGTACTGGTACGCCGAGGGCGGTGAGCTGAGCCCGGCCGAATTCGGCCGCCGCTGCGCACTGCAGCTGGAAGAGAAGATCCTCGAGCTGGGTGCCGAGAACGTCGCAGGCTTCGTTGCCGAGCCGTTCCAGGGCGCGGGCGGCATGATCTTCCCGCCAGAGAGCTACTGGCCGGAAATCCAGCGCATCTGCCGCCAGTACGACGTGCTGCTGTGCGCCGACGAAGTGATCGGTGGCTTTGGCCGCACCGGCGAATGGTTCGCCCACGAGTACTTCGGCTTCGAGCCCGACACCCTGTCGATCGCCAAGGGCTTGACCTCGGGCTACGTGCCGATGGGCGGCCTGGTGCTGAGCAAGCGCATCGCCGAGGCGCTGGTGGAGCGGGGCGGCGTGTTCGCCCACGGCCTGACCTATTCCGGCCACCCGGTGGCGGCGGCGGTGGCCATTGCCAACCTCAAGGCGCTGCGTGACGAGGGCATCGTGCGCCAGGTCAAGGACGACACCGGGCCGTACCTGCAGCGCATCCTGCGCGAGACGTTCGCCAATCACCCGTTGATCGGCCAGGTGCAGGGCGCGGGGCTGGTGGCGGCGTTGCAGTTCGCCGAAGACAAGGGCAGCCGCAAGCGGTATGCCAACGAGAACGACCTGGCGTGGCAGTGCCGCACCTATGGCTTCGAGGAGGGGGTGATCATTCGTTCGACCCTGGGGCGGATGATCATGGCGCCGGCGCTGGTGGCCACGCGCAGCGAGCTGGATGAGCTGGTGGAGAAGACCCGCATCGCGGTGGACCGCACTGCGCGCGGGTTGGGGATTCTCTGAGGCTGTGACAGGGGCCGCGTTGCGGCCCTATCGCCGGCAAGCCGGCTCCCACAGATACTTGTGGGAGCCGGCTTGCCGGCGATAGGGCCCATGCGGGCCCACCCTCAATGCGGCGCGCGGGGGATGGTCTTGAGCAGGTCTTCCGGGCTGATGTGCCCCACCACCTGCGCCACTGCGCTGCCCGGCGTCGGCAGGTCGATGATGTGGCCCTTCATCTTGCCGATCACATGCATCTCGCACGGCTTGCAGTCGAACTTCAGGGTCAGCACCTCATCGCCCTGGATCAGCTGCATCGGCGCCACCTTGGTGCGCACGCCGGTCACGCCCTTGGCCTGTTTCGGGCACAGGTTGAAGGAAAAACGCAGGCAGTGCTTGGTGATCATCACCGGCACTTCACCGTGTTCCTCGTGGGCCTCGTAGGCCGCATCGATCAACTGCACGCCATGGCGGTGGTAGAAGTCGCGGGCCTTCTGGTTGTAGACGTTGGCCAGGAACGACAGGTGCGACTCGGGGTACACCGGCGCCGGCGTGGTCTCGGCCTTGCGCGCACCGCGCGGGTGGGCCTTGATGCGCGCTTCGGTCAGCGCCTCGATGGCTTCGCGGCGCAGGGCCTTGAGCTGCGAGTTGGGGATGAAGTACGCCTGCGGCGCGTCCAGCACGATGGCGTTGGCGTGGTACATGGTGGTACCCAGCTGGCCGAGCAGGTCATGCAACTGGTCCAGCGCCTGCTGCGGCTTGTTGGCGGCGCCGAACGGGCCGTCCAGTGCCACCTGCACGCTCACCCCTTCCTCGCTGCACACGCTGAGCATCAGCCGTTGTTCGGTCAGCACCGCATGCCACTCCACGCCCACCCGGCGCTCGGCCGAGGTGCGCTGCAGCGCTTGCTGCCAGTTGTGGTCGAGGTTGCGCGACAGCGGATGGTTGGGGCGCAGCTTGTGCAGGCCTTCGGGCATCTCGTTGGGCTCGACCCGGTAGCGGTAGCGCTTCTGGCCGTCTTCCTCGAACTCGCCACGCGGCTCGGCGATGTTGGCCCGGAAGCCCACCACTTCGCGCTTGACCAGCACGTTGAGGCCATCGCCGTTGGTCAACGGCACCTCGGTGACTACTTGCATGTCGCGCTTGCCGACCTTTTCCACCACACCCACCGGCAGCCCGGTGAAGGTTGGCGAGTCGAAGGCGCCGATATCGACCTTGCGGTCGGTGACGAAGTAGTCGGTGCTGCCGCGGTGGAAGGTCTTGTCCGGGTCGGGCAGGAAGAAGTGCTCGGTACGGCCGCTGGAGGCGCGGGCCAGCTCCGGGCGGCCTTCGAGGATGGCGTCGAGCTCTTTGCGGTAGTGGGCGGTGATGTTCTTCACATAGCCCATGTCCTTGTAGCGGCCCTCGATCTTGAACGAGCGCACGCCAGCGTCGACCAGGTCGCTGAGGTTGGCGGTCTGGTTGTTGTCCTTCATCGATAGCAGGTGCTTCTCGAACGCCACCACGCGGCCCTGGTCGTCCTTGAGGGTGTACGGCAGGCGGCAGGCCTGGGAGCAGTCGCCACGGTTGGCGCTGCGCCCGGTCTGGGCGTGGGAGATGTTGCACTGGCCGGAGAAGGCCACGCACAGCGCACCGTGAATGAAGAACTCGATGGCCGCATCGGTTTCGGCGGCGATGGCGCGGATCTGCTGCAGGTTCAGCTCGCGCGCCAGCACCAGCTGGGAGAAGCCGGCCTGGTCGAGGAACTTGGCCCGCTCCAGGGTGCGGATGTCGGTCTGGGTGCTGGCGTGCAGCTCGATGGGCGGGATATCCAGCTCCATCACCCCCAGGTCCTGCACGATCAGCGCATCGACGCCTGCGTCGTAGAGCTGGTGGATCAGCTTGCGCGCCGGCTCCAGCTCGTTGTCGTGGAGGATGGTGTTGATGGTGGTGAACACCCGCGCATGGTAGCGGCGGGCGAACTCGACCAGTTCGGCGATTTCGCCCACCTCGTTGCAGGCGTTGTGGCGCGCGCCGAAGCTCGGGCCACCGATGTAGATGGCGTCGGCGCCGTGCAGGATCGCTTCGCGGGCGATGGCCACGTCACGGGCAGGGCTGAGCAGTTCCAGGTGATTCTTTGGAAGGGACATGTCGTTATAGGTTCGGGCTGTCACGGTTTAGGGCGGCATTGTAGCGGTGAAATGCCTGGCTGGCACCTTTAGCTGCCGGGAGGCGGGGCCATGGCCGCTGGCGCGGGCCTGTCATCAAATGGGATGGCGTTGTCGCGCGATGCGACGCAGCCGCCGCGCCCTGGGCATACATTGGCTTGAGCGCCATGCCACCCGCTGGCAGGCAACGCCAATCAAGGAGATGCCCATGCAGTTTTTCGACGATTCCCTGCACCCGGACACCATGGAGAAAGTGGTGATCACGGTCGCCCCCTATGCGCCCCAGTGGATGCCCGACGACTTCCCCGAAGACATCCCGCTGACCATGGACCAGCACGTGCAGGCCGCCGTGGACTGCTATGAAGCGGGCGCCACGGTGCTCCACCTGCACGTGCGCGAGCTCGATGGCAAGGGCTCCAAGCGCCTGTCCAAGTTCAACGAGCTGATCGCCGGGGTGCGCGAAGCGGTGCCGGACATGATCATCCAGGTCGGCGGCTCGATCTCCTTCGCCCCGGAAGGCGAGGGCGCCGAGGCGCTGTGGCTGTCCGACGACACCCGGCACATGCTGGCCGAGCTGATGCCCAAGCCTGACCAGGTGACGGTGGCGATCAACACCATCCAGATGAACATCACCGAGTTGCTGTACGCCGATGGCATCGAAGGCACCTCGCTGCTCGATCCGGCCACCCACGCCGCCTACAGCGAAATGACCGTGCCCGCCGGCCCAAGCTGGGTCGCCGAGCACCTCAAGCGCCTGCAGGCCAGCGGCATCCAGCCGCACTTCCAGCTCACCGGCATCCACGCCTATGAAACCCTCGAGCGCCTGGTGCGCAAAGGCATCTACAAAGGCCCGCTGAACCTGACCTGGATCGGCATCGGCGGCGGTTTCGATGGCCCCAACCCGATGAACTTGATGAACTTCGTCAACCGTGTGCCGGACCGGTGTACCCTCACCGCCGAATCGCTGCTCAGGAACGTGCTGCCGCTGAACACCATCGCCCTGGCCATGGGCCTGCACCCGCGGCTGGGCAATGAGGACACCATCATCGACCAGCACGGCAAGCGCTTCTCGTCGGTGGAGCAGGTGCGCCAGACGGTGCGCATCGCCCACGAGTTGGGGCGTGAGATCGCGAGTGGCAAGGAGGCGCGGGGTATCTACCGGATTGGTGAGCAGTACGGGTCCGTCGAAGAGACGTTGCAGGCCAATGGCATGGCGCCGAACCGCCGGCCGGGACAGAAGGGGGTGCCGCAGCGCGGCTGATGGCCTCATCGCCGGCAAGCCGGCTCCCACAAGTGCCCCGCAATGCCGGGGGCCTGCGAAGTACCTGTGGGAGCCGGCTTGCCGGCGATAGGGCCGGTAAAAGCAACACAGATTTTGGCAAACGTTAATAAAAACAACAGCAACCAAGCCAGATACCCAAGGAGGCACCGTGGCCTTTCACCCCACTACCACCCACGACGAAATCGACACTTCAATCGGCATCCCGCGCCGCTACGCCTGGGCCGTGTTCGCCCTGACCTTCGGCCTGCTGATTTCCGACTACATGTCGCGCCAGGTGCTCAACGCCGTGTTCCCCATCCTCAAGGGCGAATGGGCCCTGAGCGACGGTCAGCTGGGCCTGCTCAGCGGCATCGTTGCGTTGATGGTGGGCCTATTGACCATCCCCTTGTCGATGCTCGCCGACCGCTTCGGCCGGGTCAAAAGCCTGACGTTGATGGCGCTGCTGTGGAGCCTGGCCACCCTGGGCTGCGCCCTGGCCGAGAACTACCAGGAGATGCTGCTCGCCCGCTTCATGGTCGGCGTCGGCGAGGCGGCCTATGGCAGTGTCGGCATCGCCGTGGTGGTGTCGGTGTTCCCGCGCAGCATGCGCGCCACCCTAGCCAGCGCGTTCATGGCCGGGGCCATGTTCGGCTCGGTGCTGGGCATCTCCATCGGTGGGGTGGTGGCGGCGAAGCTGGGCTGGCGCTGGTCGTTCGCCAGCATGGCGCTGTTCGGCCTGCTGCTGGCAGCGCTGTTCCCGCTGGTGGTCAAGGAAGCGAAGATCGCCCCGCAGCGCCTGGCCTCGGCAGCGAACAAGGCCCAGGCAGCGGTGCGCCAGCCGCTGCGCACCTTGTACAGCACCCGCTCGGTGCTCGCCGCCTACCTGGCCAGCGGCCTGCAGACCTTCGTCGCCGGCAGCATGATCGTGTGGATGCCCAGCTACTTCAACCGCTACTACGCCATGGGCGAGGGCCAGGCCGGGGCGCTGGCGGGGGTGATGGTGCTGTGCTGCGGCGCCGGGGCGATCCTCTGCGGCATGCTCAGCGACCGCCTGTGCCGGCAGTCGGCACTGCGCAAGATCGAGATCTCCATGGTGTTCTGCCTGGGCAGCTGCCTGCTGATGTCGCTGGCCCTGATCCAGGCCGCAGGGCCGCTGCAGCTGACGCTGATCGGCCTGGCCATGCTCATGGTCACCGGCATCAACGGCCCGACCATCGCCACCATCGCCAACCTGACCCACTACAAGGTGCATGGCACCGCGTTCGCGGCCCTGACCCTGGTCAACAACATGGTAGGCCTGGCGCCGGGGCCGTTCCTCACCGGCCGGGTTTCCGACGTGATCGGCCTGCACGGGGCGTTTCAGCTGGTGCCGATGATGAGCATCGCGGCCGCGGCGGTGTTCTTCTATATCCGCTGCCATTACCTGGACGACATCGCCCGCGTGCAGCGGGCCCAGGCCGAACCGGCCGCGGCCAAGCCCCTGATGCGGGCATCGTCATGATCTGACATCGGCCAGCCCGGCGCCTCGCTGGGCGTTGCGCCAGGCGGCGGGCGGCATGTCGAACTGGGAAATGAACCAGCGGGTGAACGAGTTGGGCATCGAGTAGCCAAGCATGTCGGCGATCTGCCCCAGGGAATAACCCGGGTTCTTCAGGTAGCGCACCACCAGGTCGCGGCGCACGCTGGCGACCAGCGCGCTGAAGCTCACCCCTTGCTCATCCAGGCGCCGCTGCAGGGTACGCACGTTCATGCCCTGGCTGTGGGCGATCTGTGCCAGGGTCGCGCGGCCCATGGGCAGCAGCAGGTAGATGGCCTTGCGCACTTCGCCCGCCACCGAAGCGTCGTGCTTGCCCAGCAGCGAATCCATGTAGCGCTGCGCATGCCGGGCCATGGCCGCATTGGCCAGGGGCATGCTCGCGTCCAGGCTCGCGGCCGGGCAGAGCAGGCCGTTGAACTCGCAGCCGAACTCGACCTTGCAGCCGAAGATGCGCCGATGCACGCCAAGGTCGGCCGGGGCGTCATGGGCGAAGCACACCTTCAGCGGTTGCCAGTGGCTGCCCAGCAGCGCGGCGCAGAAGCGGTGCAGCACGGCGATCGCCAGCTCCATCGACTGGCGGTTGTGGGTGCCCAGGTCGGTCACCAGCTCTTCACGGATGATCACCGTGCTGCCCACTTGCTCGATGTGGATCGCCAGCGACTCGTTGATCTGCAGGCGGTAATCCACGATCACCTGCAGCGCATCGCGCAGGGTGGGCTGGTGGCTGAGCAGCAGGCTCACCTCGCCGAAATCGGCCAGGTCGCGGCGCTCGGCCATGCGCAGGCCGAGGGTGTCGCAACCGCTCAGGTGCGCCGATTTTTCCAGCAGGGTGATACTGGCGCTGGCCGGTATGCGTTGGCTGGGGTCGCTGAGCAGGGCCGGGCTCAAGCCCACCTCGCCAAGCAGCGAGGCGGCGTTGAGCTTCAGGTGGCGAGCGACATCCAGGTAATGGGCCAGAACCGCAGTGCGAGCATGTACGGGCATGGTGGGGCGACTTCCCTGTGGGTGATGAGGCGTGCTCGGTGCTGCGGCGCTGGGCGCCGCAGCATCAGCCGGGCGTTACTGGTTCAGCTCACGCAAGCTGGTCATGTCGATCACGAAACGGTACTTCACGTCATTGTGCTGCAGGCGTTCGAAGGCCTGGTTGATGTCCTGGATCGCGATCATCTCGCAGCTGGGCAGCACCTGGTGCTCGGCGCAGAACGCCAGCAGCTCCTGGATCGCCTGGATGCCGCCGATCAGCGAGCCGGCCAGGGTGCGGTTGTTGCGGATCAGCAAGCCGCCGTGGATCGGCTCCAGTGGCTCGATCGCCCCCACCAGCACCATCACCCCCTCACGGCCGAGCAGCATCAGGTAGGGGTTGACGTCGTGCCGGCTGGGGATGGTGTCGATGATGAAGGCAAAGGCATTGGCCGCCGCGGCCATGGCCGCGCTGTCACGCGACAGCAGCACATGCTCGGCGCCCAGCGCGCGGGCATCCTCGGCCTTGCCCGGCGAGCTGGTGATGACCGTGACCTCGGCACCCAGCGCCACGCCCAGCTTCACCGCCAGGTGGCCAAGCCCGCCGAGGCCCACCACCGCCATTTTCGTGCCCTTGCCGACGTTGTAGCGGCGCATCGGGTTCCACACGGTGATGCCGGCACACAGCAGCGGCGCGGCGTAGCGCGGGTCGAGGCGCTGGGGCATGCGCAGCACGAACTGCTCGCGCACCACGATGTGCTCGGCGTAGCCGCCGTAGGTGGTATCGCCTGTGTGGCGGTCCTTGCCGTTGTAGGTCGGCGTCGGCCCGTGGGCGCAGAGTTGCTCCTGGTGGTCGTGGCATGGCGCGCACTGCATGCAGCTGTCGACCTGGCAGCCGACCGCCACCGGGTCGCCGACCTTGAAGCGGCTGACGCCACTGCCGACGGCGGTGACGTGGCCGACGATCTCGTGGCCGGGGACGATGGGGTAGAGCGTGTTGTTCCAGTCGTTGTGCACCTGGTGCGCGTCGGAGTGGCAGACGCCGCAGTAGGCGATGGCGATCGCCACGTCATCGGCGCGCAGCGCGCGCCGCTCGAAACGAAACGGGGTCAGGGGCGAGTGGGCGTCGTGGGCGGCGTAGCCCAGGCAAGTGGTCATGGTCGAATCCTTGTGCAAGGCCAGGAACAACCCCCGGCAAGGGCCGGGGGAGGGCATTCAGATCGAGGGGCGCAGCCAGGGCGCCGGGGAGGTTTCGGGCGAGGCGATCTGGTTGACGATCCACTTGCCCATGCGCCGCAGCGGCTCGATGGAGTCCTGCGGGCCGGCCCATTTCAGGCCTGCCGCGTATCCCAGCGAAACGATGCGCTGGGCGCCGTACAGCGGCAGGATGTCCTTGAGCTCGTCCTTGATGCTTTCCGGGTACACGCCCACGGTCTGGGTGTAGGCGTCCACTGCGTCCATCATTTCAGTCAGCGTGTCGACCGGCACCAGGTTGGCGGTGCGGTCGTCCAGGCGCGGGGCGAACGACACGGCGTCGGCGGTCTGCGAGCAGATCACCGCGCCTTCGCCATCCTGGCCGCCGATCACCTGGTACCACTCGTCCTCCAGGCGCAGGGCGTCGACTTCGGCCTTGAGCGCCGGGTCGTAGCGCTTGGGCACGGTGCTCAAGGTGTTGGGCAGGGTCTGCATGGCGTCGTAGACGTAGCGGCCAAAGGTGTTGAGCTTGGCAAGGCCGGCGTCGTCGGTGCCGCTCTGCACGTAGATCACCCGGGCGCACACGCAGGCCTTCTGGTTCAGTGCGCCGATGTCGCTGGCCAGGCGCACGGCGGCTTCACGCATGCTCGCCTCGTTGTCGAAGGCGGCCTTGCCGATGATGCTGGCGCTGCGCTTGGGGTCCAGGGAAATCAGCTCCAGGCCCGGCTGCACGTAGCGGGTCACGTGCTTCATGGCGTTGTAGCCGCCCCAGGCGACGATCTTTTCCAGGTTCTGCGGCTGGTACAGGCGCTCTTCGAAGGCCTGGTCGCCGCCTTTCCAGTAGGCCACGCTCAGGTGCCGGGTCAGCGGGTGGTCGGGCGCCATGTCGACCATGGTGCGGGCGATGGCCAGGGCGGTGAACGGGTCGTTGGACGGCGCCTTGATGATCGCGTCGCTGCGCAGCACCATGTTGCGCAGGATGGTCAGCAGCGACAGCCCGGTGGCGTTGCCGGCGACGATGTGCAGGGTGCGCGCGCCGAAGCAGCGCACGTCCAGTTCGGTGCCATCGAGCAGGCGCTGCTTGACCCAGCCTTCCAGGTACTTGATGCCCACCGCGTTCTCCACCTGCTCGGTGACCGAGGCGCGGGTGAGCAGGTGGCGCAGGCCCATATAGCTGCCCTTGACCATGCTCGGGGTCACCGGCGCGGTCAGGTACGACAGCTCGCAGGCTTCCTGCAGGAACGGGTTGCGGTCGAACTCCAGGCGCTCGCCCAGGGCCTCGCAGTAGTCGAGGATGTCGTCGAAGCTCAGGCTGTACAGGTCGGCCAGCTTGGCCGGATTGCCCAGTGGCAGCTGGTCGAGGTACTGGTGCGCGTCCGGGGTCTGGAAGATCAGGTCGCCACCGCGCCCGCCCACGTCGATCAGGTTGTCGGTGATGACCTTGCCGCGGATGATCATCGGTGCAATCGGTTTGTTCATGGGCTCAGCCCTCCAGGGTGTTGAGAAAGTCCATCGCCTGGCGATGGGAGTCTTCGGTTGCCGCGCAGGTGATCTTGTCGTCGCCGCCGTTGAGGTCGCTGTAGCGCTGGATCGGCCCGACCACGTAGCGGCTCGGCCGGCCGCAGCGGCATGGTTGGTCCCACTCCACGGTGATTTCGTCGCCGGTGATGAAGCCGCCCCAGCGGAACTCGGCGCCCAGGTCGAAAAACGCCGCGCGCCCGGTGACGCGGCCCTGGCGCGGCAGCGGCTTGCTGGTGTCGGGGTCGAGCTGGAAGGGGATCACCGTGGGGGCGAAGTGGAAATGGCCGGCCTCGCAGCGCGCATGGGCGCCGCCGACCACCTCGGACATGGCGTAGGACTCGTTCAAGGTGCGCGCCCCGGTGAAGCGCAGCACGTCCTCGCGCCAGCCCTCAGGCTGCACCACGCCCTTGCCGCCCCCGGCGGTGTGCACGAACGAATCGGGGTGGAACACGCCTTCCAGGCCCCGTTCAAGGCCCGCCTTGGCCATGCTGTGCAGCAGGTTCCAGGTGGCGCCGATGTACACCCGCTGGCCCTTGAGCTGGGTTGCCATGTGGTCGAAGAAGGCCGCCAGGTGCTGGGGCATTTCGGCCTGCAACTGGTCGAAGGCCTTCTTCTTTTCAAGCAGCTGCGGGCTGATCACCAGGCGGTCGAGGGTGCCTTTGGATTGCGCGGCGCGCAGCTTGGCGCCCAGGTGCAGCACGTCGGTGCTGAGGGTGGTGGGGTAGGCGGCATGGAAGTGCGATTCGCTCGGCAGCAGCGCCGGGATCATCACCGCGTGCACCCGCACATGGCTCAGGTAGCCCTTGCGGTAGTAGGGGTAGATGGTGTGCAGGTTGGGTTGCGGGGTGTCGGGGTCGTCCATGTTCCACACCACCATCTTGCGCAGCTGGGCGAACTTGTCCCATTCGTGCACGCCCTGGGGCAGGAACGACAAGGTGCCGGAGGTGCCCGAGGTGTGGCTGATGCGCAGCTGCGGCACGCCTTCGTCCATGGTCTGGAACCAGTCATCCAGCCCCTGGCAATCGCTGACGTTGACCGCCGCGATGGCCTCGGCGACCTCAGGCGTCACCAGCTTGCCCAGCCATTTGTTGATCTGCGCGTAGCTGCGTTTTTCCAGCAGCGAAGGCGGGTAGGACTTGTACACGGTGTGCTCGAACAGCAGCGGTACCACGTCGTCGAGCTGGTCGATGCGCTCCACGCCCTGGGCATCGGCGAGTTTCTTCAGGACCGGGATGCGCTGGCGCAGGGCGGCGAAGCGCTGCTTGAGGCCGCTGAGCTGCAAGGCGTCGATCTCGGCGCGGGGCAGGTGGTTCCAGGCGTGCTGGGAGTAGTTGACCAACGCTGCCGGATCGTTCAGCAACAGCTGGGTTTTTTGTTCTATCGACAGGGGGGCAGTGGGCATGTTCAGGCTCGCTGTTCGACTCATGGGATCCGGCCGGGCCGGAGAGAAGGTGCGGCCCAAACATAGCAATGGCGAGTGTCGATTTGTTCCGGATTCCGGGTGTCGAGATGCGGGTCTAAGGCATTGAAAATAAAGATAAAAAGCCAGCATCGAAAAGACTGCTCGTGGCCCATTCCGGATTCGTTTTCAGCCTGCCGGGCAAAGGCGAAAGCCGGCTTAGACTGAGCCTCGCCCACTCATTTCAATGAGTGCGCAGCTGGCCCATTCCGAGCGCAATTCGAGAGGCTTTCATGTTGAAAATGCTATTTCAGACCACGCCTTCACTGATCATCGAGCGCGGTGCTTCGGCACGGCTTGCCGAGCATGTGCGGGCCAAGGGGTGCAAGTCGGTGTTGCTGGTGACCGATGCGGGGGTTGTCGGGGCGAGGTTGCTGGATGCGCTGCTCGCCGGGCTGCAAGACGCGGGGATCGCCGTGCAGGTATTCGACCAGGTGCAGGCCGACCCGCCGGAACCGGTGATCCTGGCGGCGGTGGCGGCCGCCAGGGCCTGTGGCGCCGATTGCGTGGTCGGGGTGGGCGGTGGCAGTTCGCTGGATGCCGCCAAGCTCGCTGCGCTGTTGGCCTGCAGCGGCGAGCCGTTGAGCCAGGTGTATGGCATCAACCAGGCCAAGGGGCCGCGCCTGCCGCTGATCCTGCTGCCGACCACGGCCGGCACCGGTTCGGAAGTGACCTCGGTGTCGGTGGTGACCACTGCCGGCGGCGAGAAGAACGTGGTCTATTCGCCCTTGCTGTTCCCCGACCTGGCCGTGCTCGACGCCGAGCTCACCCTCGGCCTGCCGGCCCCGGTCACGGCCGCGACCGGGATCGATGCCATGGTCCATGCCATCGAAGCCTTCACCACCCGCAATCTGAAGAACCCGCTGTCCGACTGCCTGGCCCGCGAGGCGCTGCGGTTGCTGGCTGGCAGCCTGTTCCAGGCCTGCCGCCGGGGTGACGATGTGCAGGCCCGCGAGCAGATGCTGCTGGGCGCCTGCCTGGCCGGCATGGCCTTTGCAAACGCCCCGGTGGCGGCGGTGCATGCGCTGGCCTATCCGCTCGGCGCCCGCTTCCACATCCCCCACGGGCTGTCCAATGCGCTGGTGCTGGGGCCGGTGATGCGTTTCAACCTGCCGGTGGTGGCGCCGCTGTACGCACAGCTGGCCGATATCGTGATGCCTGGGTTGCGTGGCAGTGAGGTTGACAAGGCCACGGCGCTGGCCGACTACCTGGGCGGCCTGGCTGGCGAGCTGGGCCTGGCCACGCGGCTGAGCGAGCTGGGCATCGCCGAGGCCGACCTCGAGGCGCTGGCCCAGGATGCGATCAAGCAGCAGCGCCTGCTGGGCAACAACCCGCGTGAACTGCATCTTGCCGATGTGCGGGCGATCTACAGGGAAATCCTGTGAGCAAGCCGGCGCGGCCCAGCCGCGAGGCCTTCCGCCATTTCACCCAGGTGCCCACGCGTTTTGGCGACAACGACGCCTACGGGCATGTGAACAACGTGGCGTACTACGGCTACTGCGAAACGGCGATCACCACCTTCCTGGTCGAGCAGGGCACCCTGGACATCGCCAGCAGCCCGGTGATCGGGCTGATCGTCAATTCCGGCTGCAGCTACTTCGCGCCGCTGGGTTTCCCCGACCGGGTCGAGGTGGGCATGAAGATCGCACACCTGGGCAACAGCAGTGCGCGTTACGAGCTGGCGCTGTTTCGCAACCACGAGCCGCTGGCGGCTGCGGCGGCCCACGTGGTCTACGTGTACGTCGAGCGCGCCAGTAACCGCGCGGTGCCGATCCCGGGCCCGGTGCGTGACAAGCTGGCCCTGCTGCTCGACTGATCGCATACTCCGGGTGCTGCCCGCCGGTTTGCCAAGGTGGCGCTGGGCAGCATTGTGGAGAGACGACAGATGATCAAGGCAGACAAGCCGGGCGTGCAGGTGGCGATCCCGGCGCAGCCGCGCAAGGAGCCGCGCCAGGCACGCTCGGTGGCGCTGGTCACGGCGCTCAAGCAGGCCGGCCGGCAGATACTCGAAAGCGAAGGGCGCGAAGCCTTGAGCGCGCTGCGCCTGGCGGAAGATTCAGGGGTGGCGATCAGCTCGATCTACGAATATTTCCCGACCATGGAGTCGCTGATCGCGGCGGTGTTCGATGATTACCGCAGCGAGGCACGGCGCGGGTTGTACGCAGACATCATGGCGCTACCCGCCGGCACCACCCTGCTCGATGGCATCTTGCTGGCGTTGCGCGCCGTGCTCGCCGCGCACCACAAGAAAACCCTCTATGACCCAGCGTTCAGCGTGCGCTCCACCCACTACGACGAGCTGGTGCGCCTGGATGTGGTCAAGGCCAAGCAGATATGGAGCGCCACCGCCAGCTCGGCGCTGATGCAGCGCTTTGCCGATGAAATCCGCGTCAAGGACCGGGCCAAGGCCGAGTTCCTGGTGTACCAGACCTGGTCGGCGCTGCCGCGGGCCATGCTGCTGGAGCGCCCTGGCTACCTGACCGACCCGGACACCCCGCAACTGCTGGCGCGCATGCTGCATGCCATGCTTACCCAGTGAGAATGCAACCTGCGGGTGCAGCTCTGTGGGAGCGGGCTTGCCCGCGAAGCAGGCAGCGCGGTGGCTGGCACCGGCGTTGCCGGTGTTCGCGGGGCAAGCCCGCTCCCACGGGAATTGCGTCGTCTTCTGGGGGCTGGAATCAGCCTTTGGCGACCATCGCGGTCACTTGCACACGCATTTGCGGGTAGGCCGAGTCTCTGTGGGAGCGGGCTTGCCCGCGAAGCAGGCAGCGCGGTGGATGGCACCGGCTTCGCCGGTGTTCGCGGGGCAAGCCCGCTCCCACGGGAATTGCGTCGTCTTCTGGGGGCTGCAATCAGCCTTTGGCGACCATCGCTGTCACTTGCACCCGCATCTGCGGGTAGGCCGAATCTCTGTGGGAGCGGGCTTGCCCCGCGAAGCAGGCAGCGCGGTGGCTGGCACCGGCGTTGCCGGTGTTCGCGGGCAAGCCCGCTCCCACGGGGATTGCGTCAACTTCTAGGGGGCTGGAGTCAGCCTTTGGCGGCCATCGCGGCCACTTGCACACGCATTTGCGGGTAGGCCGAGTCTCTGTGGGAGCGGGCTTGCCCGCGAAGCAGGCAGCGCGGTGGATGGCACCGGCGTTGCCGGTGTTCGCGGGCAAGCCCGCTCCCACGGGGATTGCGTCAACTTCTAGGGGGCTGGACTCAGCCTTTGGCGACCATCGCGGTCACTTGCACACGCATTTGCGGGTAGGCCGAGTCTCTGTGGGAGCGGGCTGCCCCGCGAAGCAGGCAGCGCGGTGGCTGGCACCGGCGTTGCCGGTGTTCGCGGGCAAGCCCGCTCCCACTGGGATTGCGTCAACTTCTAGGGGGCTGGAGTCAGCCTTTGGCGGTCATCGCGGTCACTTGCACATGTATTTGCGGGTAGGCCGAGTCTCTGTGGGAGCGGGCTTGCCCGCGAAGCAGGCAGCGCGGTGGCTGGCACCGGCGTTGCCGGTGTTCGCGGGCAAGCCCGCTCCCACGGGGATTGCGTCAACTTCTAGGGGGCTGGAGTCAGCCTTTGGCGGTCATCGCGGTCACTTTCACACGTATTTGCGGGTAGGCCGAGTCTCTGTGGGAGCGGGCTTGCCCGCGAAACAGGCAGCGCGGTGGCTGGCACCGGCTTCGCCGGTGTTCGCGGGGCAAGCCCGCTCCCACGGGGATTGCGTCGTCTTCTGGGGGCTGCAATCAGCCTTTGGCGGCCATCGCGGTCACTTGCACATGTATTTGCGGGTAGGCCGAGTCTCTGTGGGAGCGGGCTTGCCCGCGAAACAGGCAGCGCGGTGGCTGGCACCGGC
>NZ_DJTF01000040.1:0-27979 GCF_002438125.1 Pseudomonas sp. UBA6315 | reverse complement strand
CGGCCTTCCATCATCAGCGGGACCCACTTGGCGATCTGCGCGTGGTCCTCGGAGTACTGCATCGGGCGGAACAGCGGGCTCGCCTGCAGTGCGTCGTAACGCTTCTTGAGGAACTTGATGTTGTCATCGCCCCAAACGAAGCTCATGTGCGGGGTGGTGTTGATGAACGAGTGCGGGTTCTTCAGCACGCCCTGACGGACCTGCCACGACCAGAACTGGCGGGAGATCTGGAAGGCTTCGTTGATTTCGATGGCCTTGGCGATGTTGACGTTGCCGTCTTTGTCTTCCGGGGTGTAGTTCAGCTCGGCCAGCGCGGAGTGGCCGGTACCGGCGTTGTTCCAGCCGTTGGAGCTTTCTTCGGCCACGCCATCGAGGCGCTCGACCATTTCCATCGACCAGCTTGGCTCCAGCTCGTGCAGCCACACGGCCAGGGTGGAGCTCATGATGCCGCCGCCGACCAGCAGCACATCGACTTTCTTGGTTTCTGCGGCGTGCGCTTGCATGAAGCTCGCAGCGACAGCCAGACCCAGCAAGGTCTTGCCAGCTTTCTTGAACATTGATCAATTCCAGTCTGTAGAACGGAGGACGGGCCTGTGGCTGGCCCAGGTGTTTCATGTTCTTCCGCGCAGGCTTGTTATGGTCATTGTTCAGCGGCCAGAGAACCAGAAAACGACCCAGGCTATTGTCGAATTGACCGACAGGGCTGAATCGTTTCGCTGATTGTATTCTGAAATGCCAGCACAAACAAATTGCCGGCCGCGGCGTCAAGACGGCAGGTTGCCTCAGCGGCAGGTTGTCACGCTTGATTGCGCCGGGCGACCGATCGAGCAGTTGAAATGCCGGTGGCGGCAGACGATAGTCAAGGCTTCGGCCATCGCACTGCCCTACAGGAGTTCTCCCATGCTCGGCGTCACCGACTACGGCGCGTTCGTCATTGCCTTCATCATCATGCTGGCCATTCCCGGGCCCGGTAACTTCGCCCTGATCACCGCCACCGGCAAGGGCGGCATCAAGGCCGGCCTGGCGGCAACCTGCGGGGTGATTGTCGGTGACCAGGTGCTGCTGTGGCTGGCAGTAGCGGGCGTTGCCGCCCTGCTCGTGGCCTACCCCGCCGCGTTCCACCTGGTGCAGTGGGCGGGTGCCGCGTACCTGGCCTACCTCGGGCTGCGCATGCTGCTGAGCAAACCCGGCGGCGCACCGCGCGTCAGCCGCATGGACAGCGGCCACTACCTGCGCCAGACCCTGCTGATCACCCTGCTCAACCCCAAGGCGATCATGTTCTACATGGCGTTCTTCCCGCTGTTCGTCGACCCGGTGCGGCACCAGGGGCTGGTGACCTTTGGCTTCATGGCCGCAACCGTGGCGGTGGTGACCTTCCTGTACGGGTTGATTGCGGTGGTGCTGACCCACCACCTGGCCGAGCGCATGCGCGCCAACCCGCGTATTGCCAACCTGTTCGAGCGCTTGGCGGGGGCTTGCCTGGTGGGGTTCGGGATCAAGCTGGCGGCGATGCGCTGAGGGTTGCAGGGCAGTCCGATGTGCATATGTGGCACGCTCGCCTCCTCGCTGTAATCGCCTGACCAGGCCCCAGCTCCTGTAGGAGCTGGCTTGCCAGCGATGGGCCGCAAAGCGGCCCCTGCCTCCTGCAACTCAGCCCTCCCTTGCCATGACTCTCCGAAATAAGGGTTCCCGGCCCTGCTGTGGCCGAAATGTTGTAGGTCCTTTCGTAAAGTCACCAGCCCACCCACCAACTGATTGCCTCAACGAAACAGCCATCCTAGCCTCGGGAGCCCAAGCCTGACAGGAAGTAGCTAGTAGGCTACACTCGACAATGACAAACGAGATTCGCAGCACACCCCACTTCGATGACTGGCTCGCTGGTATCAAGGACCCTATCGGAAAAGCCGCGATTACCGCCCGTATCAGCCGAGCAGAATGCGGAAACTTCGGCGACACAGAGCCGGTGGGTGATGGCGTCAGCGAAATGCGTGTATTCATTGGGCCCGGCTATCGCGCGTACTACGTACGAACCGGCCAAACCCGCTATCTGATGCTCTATGGCAGCGACAAACGTGAGCAAAGTAAAGGCATCAAGCGAGCAAAGGAAATCCTGGACGATCTGCGAGGCAGGAAATGATGAGTAATAACTACAGCCCCGAAGAGATGCCGATCCTCGATCTGGATCTGAGCAACACAAAGCGATTTGAAGCGTCCCGGTTTCTCGATAGCCCTGAAACCATTGCGGCATACTTGGCAGAAGCTTTGAAGAGCAATGACACGCACGTCTTGATGCATGCCATGGGCGAAGTGGCAAAGGCGAGAGGCGTGAACAAGCTCGCACAGGATGCTGGCGTCAATCGCGAATCTCTTTACAAGACCTTCAAGGGAGGCAGCAAGACGCGCTTCGAGACCATCCAGAAGCTTATGCAGGCATTGGGTGTGGAGTTGACCGTGAGACCACTGCCTGAGCCGGCTATACGTGCCGCCGAGTAAACGGACGCGTCTGAACCACTTGAGCCCGGAAAACGCCAGTGGTGAGCAATCACCCGAGTAAATTGCCAAAACGAAAAAGCCCCTGGAAACTCTCGTTTCCAGGGGCTTCATCTTGTATGGCGGAGAGATAGGGATTTGAACCCTAGGTACTGTTGCCAGTACAACGGATTTCGAATCCGTCCCGTTCGACCACTCCGGCATCTCTCCAATGCCGCGCATCATACCAGCGAATTCTGAAAACGCAAACCTTTATTTTCAAAAAAATCGCGTGGTATCAGGCGCTTGCGTGAACGCGCCGGTTACAGCGGCACGCCCAGGCGCTTGGCAACTTCTTCGTAGGCTTCGATCACGTCGCCCAGGCCCTGGCGGAAGCGGTCCTTGTCCATCTTCTTGCGGGTTTCCTTGTCCCACAGGCGGCAGCCGTCGGGGCTGAACTCGTCACCCAGGACGATCTGGCCGTGGAACACGCCGAACTCCAGCTTGAAGTCGACCAGCAGCAGGCCGGCGTCGTCGAACAGCTTGCTCAGCACTTCGTTGACCTTCAGCGACAGCTTCTTCATCTCCACCAGCTGCTCGGCGGTGCCCCAGCCGAACGCGACAACGTGAGATTCGTTGATGAAGGGGTCGCCCTTCTCGTCGTTCTTCAGGAACAGTTCGAAGGTGGACGGCTCCAGCTTGATGCCCTCCTCCACGCCCAGGCGCTTGACCAGGCTGCCGGCGGCATAGTTACGCACCACGCACTCGACGGGGATCATGTCCAGCTTCTTCACCAGGCACTCGTTGTCGCCCAGCAGCTTGTCGAACTGAGTCGGCACGCCGGCTTCTTCGAGCTTCTGCATGATGAAGGCGTTGAACTTGTTGTTCACCATGCCCTTGCGGTCGAGTTGTTCGATGCGCTTGCCGTCGAACGCCGAGGTGTCGTTACGGAACAGCAGGATCAAGCGGTCGGCGTCGTCGGTCTGGTAAACCGATTTGGCTTTGCCGCGGTAGAGTTCGTCGCGTTTTTCCATGGTGGAGGGCTCCGCTTGCTTGAGTGTTGGGCTAGGCGATTTCGCGCCAGTCGAGCCCATGTTCCTGATTCGCCACCTGGAGCCAGTCCGGGTCGCACCCAAGGGTGTCGACAAAGCACTGGCGGGCCAGTTGTGGCAGGTTGTTCTTGCTGCTGAGGTGGGCCAGCACCAGGTGTTGCAGGTTGCTCCAGCCCAACTCTTGCACCAGGCTCGCGGCCTGGTGGTTGTTCAAATGGCCTTGCATGCCGCCCACGCGCTGCTTGAGGAAGTACGGGTAGTGCCCGCGCGCCAGCAGGTCGCGGCAGTGGTTGGCTTCGATCAGCAGGGCGTCCAGGCCTTGGTAGCGCTCCAGCAACCGGGTGTCGTAAGAGCCCAGGTCGGTGAGCATGCCAAAGCGCCGGCGGCCGTCGCTGAGCACATACTGCAGCGGCTCGTAGGCGTCGTGCTCGACCCGCGCCGCGCTCACGTCCAGGCAGCCGATGCGCAAGGTGTCGCCACAAGCGAGAAAACCGGCCACCTCCACCGGCTTGCGCAGGCCGCGCAAGGTCCCTTGGCTGAGGTAGACCGGTACATTGTAGCGCCGTGACAGCAAGCCCACCCCATGCACATGGTCGGCATGTTCGTGGGTGACCAGCACCGCGCTCAACTGCGCCGCCGACACCCCGAGCAGCGCCAGGCGCCGCTCGGTTTCGCGCAGGGAAAAGCCGCAATCGACCAGGATGAACGTGTCACCACTGGCGATCAGCGTGCCATTTCCCTGGCTGCCGCTTCCAAGTACCGCGAAGCGCACTTAACCCAGGTGGTCCTGAATGGCGCTCAGCACGCGGCGGGCGACATCGGCCGGGGCCACGGTGTTGATGTTCTTCTCGACTGTAACCTGCACGCTCTCGCCCACCTTGCTCAGGCGGACCTGGTAGCGCTCGGCACGGGCTTCACGCTCTTCCTTGGTCGGTTCGCTGCCGAACATGCGGCTGAAGAAGCCCGGCTGGTTCTGCTTGTCGTCCGGCTTTTCCGACAGGTTGATGTAGTACAGGCCCAGGCTGCGGTTGATGTCCTCGACACGCCATTCGCCACCCTGCTCCAGGGCACGGCCCACGCCGGACCAGGCGCGGTCCAGGTCGGCGCCCAGGTACAGCACCGGGTTGCCGCTGCCGTCTTCGCTCAGGCTGACGCGGCTTGGCGCGTCGAAGTCGCGCGCGGCCAGCAGCGAAACCGAACCGCCCTTCTCGGCGCTGCGGTTCATGCTGGCGAGCATTTCGTCGACCAGCAGCGCATCGGCGCCGGTGTTGCTGGAGCTGGACGGGAATGCGGTGTCGGCCGTGCTGCCCGCCGGGCGCTCGACGCTGACGATGTACACCTCAGAGGTGTTGCGCTGCACACCAGGCTCCATGCGAACACGCACGCGCACTTCGCTGTCACCGCTGCTGGCGGTGCTGGCCAGGCGCTGGCCGAGCGATGCCGACAGTTCGTCGAAACGCTGCCAGGTGGTGTTGAATTCGCCGGTTTGCGGGCGCTCTTCAGCGATGCGGAAACCGTTGTCCTCGAAGAACTGACGGGCCACCGGCCAGACTTCGGCCGGCGAGCGCTGGGCCAGCACCCAACGGCTGCTGCCGCTGCGCTGCAGGGTGAAATCGTTGACTTCGGCACCGCCAACCAACGGCTGCGGGCGCGGCACTTCGAACTCGCCGGTGGCGCGGTCGTCGGCCACGTTGCGCGGGATCGGCAGCAGCGGGTCGAGGCGCTTGACGCTGCTGGCGTCTGGCGGCAGCTGCATCGGCGCGGTGGGGTGGGCCTGCAGGTAATCGCTGCCGCGGTCGCGGAAATAGCCATCCTCGCCCCACAGCCAGCCACACCCACTGGTGCTGGAGATAATCAGGGCGAGCGCGGAAAGACCAGCCAGTCGCTTCATGCGGTGTACTTCCTCTTAAACCAGTACGCCGGACTGGCGCAAGGCAGTACGGACTTTTTCGTGACAACCTTCGCTCAGCCAGGTCAGCGGCAGGCGAATGCCTTTGTGCATCAGGCCCATTTCCACCAGCGCCCATTTCACCGGGATCGGGTTGGCTTCGCAGAACAGGTCCTTGTGCAGCGGCATGAGTTTTTCGTTGATCGCGCGGGCCTTCTCGGCATTGCCCTCAAGGGCGGCCTCGCACAGATCGGCCATTTCGCGCGGGGCGACGTTGGCGGTAACGGAGATGTTGCCCTTGCCGCCCATCAGGATCAGCTCGACGGCGGTCGGGTCATCGCCGGACAGCACGATGAAGTCTTCGCTCACGCCTTCGATGATGGCCTTGGCGCGCACCAGGTCGCCGGTGGCTTCCTTGATGCCGATGATGTTCGGCACGCTCGACAGGCGGATCACGGTCTCGGCCTGCATGTCGCAGGAGGTGCGGCCGGGTACGTTGTAGAGGATCTGCGGGATGTCGACGGCTTCGGCGATGTGCTTGAAGTGCTGGTACAGGCCTTCCTGGGTCGGCTTGTTGTAGTACGGCACCACCAGCAGGCAGGCGTCGGCGCCGGCGTTCTTGGCGTTCTGCGTCAGGTGCACGGCTTCGGCGGTGGAGTTGGCGCCGGTGCCGGCGATCACCGGGATCGGCTTCTTGCTGTGCTTGACGCGCTCGACCACATGCTTGATGACCAGGATGTGTTCTTCGACATCCAGCGTGGCGGACTCACCGGTGGTGCCGACAGCGACGATCGCGTGGGTGCCATTTTCCAGGTGGAAGTCTACAAGTTTGTCGAGGCTGCCCCAGTCAAGACGCCCTTGTGCATCCATGGGTGTGACCAATGCCACCATACTGCCCGCAATCATGTAACTGCTCCTGCCGGAAAAAGAGAGCGGTAATGGTACTGGGGGCATCGGCCTTGCACAAGCGAAGCAGGCGGGCGGAGCATTCCCCTCGGCGCCTTATTTCGCTACCCTTGGCCCTTTGATCGGTGCAGCGCGGCCCGCCGGGCCGTCGACCCTGCTCCCCGGCCTGCGTCCACGTCCTCGCTTGCGAGCCCCGGGCCCTGCCGACAGGAGGCTTTTGCCCGTCCTGCATCGACCGCTCATCGCTTTAGGAATGCTGCATGTCCACCCCCACCGTCCGCGAACAATTCCTCGTCATCAGCGCCTTGGGCCCCAACCCGATGGAGCTGGCCAACGTCCTCAGCCGCGCCGCCTTCGAAAACCGCTGCGCGGTGGTCACCTCGCGCCTGAGCCGGCATGGCGAGACCAGCGCCCTGGTCCTGCAGGTGGGCGGTAGCTGGGACGCCCTGGCGCGCCTCGAATCCACCCTGCCGGGCCTGGGCAAGAAGCACGGCCTGACCCTCGACGTGGTGCGCAGCGCCGACCAGGAGGTACGCCCGCAGGCCCTGCCTTACGTGGCCTACGTCAGCGCCGCCTACCGCCCGGACATCATCAACGAGCTGTGCCAGTTCTTCCTCGACCACCGCGTCGAGCTCGAAGCCATGACCTGCGACACCTACCTGGCGCCGCAGACCGGCAGCAGCATGCTCAATGCCCAGTTCACCGTGATCCTGCCGGCCGGCACCCAGATCAGCTGGCTGCGCGACCAGTTCCTGGACTTTGCCGACGCCCTGAACCTGGACGCGCTGATCGAACCTTGGCGCCCACAGAACCCCGTGTAAGGAAACCTGCCATGGCTGTAGCAATCGACCAACCCGTCGCCGACTTCCAGGCCCAGGCCACCAGCGGCCAGGCCGTGAGCCTGAGCGGGCTCAAGGGCCAGCAGGTGGTGCTGTATTTCTACCCCAAGGACAGCACCCCGGGCTGCACCACCGAAGGCCAGGGTTTCCGTGACCAGCATGCAGCCTTTGCCGCGGCCAACACCGTGGTGTTCGGCGTGTCGCGCGATGGCATCAAGTCGCACGAGAACTTCAAGGCCAAGCAGGGCTTCCCCTTCGAGCTGATCAGCGACAAGGACGAGGCGCTGTGCCAGCTGTTCGACGTGATCAAGCTGAAGAAGCTGTATGGCAAGGAATACATGGGCGTGGACCGCAGCACCTTCCTGATCGACAAGGATGGCGTGCTGCGCCAGGCGTGGCGTGGGGTGAAGGTACCGGGGCATGTGGATGCCGTGTTGGCGGCGGCCCAGGCGCTGGACAAGGCTTGAGAACGAACGGGGCCGCTTCGCGCCCCATCGCCGGCAAGCCGGCTCCCACAGGTACAGCGTGCATCGCACCTGTGGGAGCCGGCTTGCCGGCGATGGGGCGTGAAGCGGCCCCGATTGCATTCAGAGTATCGGTGACACACTCGGCTCCTGCCGCGGCCATGCATCCAGCACGGCCTTGATCAGCGTCGCCAGCGGGATGGCGAAGAAGATCCCCCAGAACCCCCACAACCCGCCAAACAGCAGCACCGCGCAGATGATCGCCACCGGGTGCAGGCTCACCGCCTCGGAGAACAGCAGCGGCACCAGCACGTTGCCATCGAGCGCCTGGATGATCGCGTACACCGTCATCAGGTAGATGAACTGGTCGCCCCAGCCCCACTGGAACAGCGCAATCAGCGTCACCGGCACGGTCACCACCACCGCCCCCACATATGGCACCACCACCGACAAGCCCACCAGCAGCGCCAGCAAGGCGGCGTAGTTGAGCCCCAGGCTGATGAAGGCGATATAGGTGGCGACCCCGCAAATCAGGATCTCGATGCCCTTGCCGCGGATGTAGTTGGCGATCTGCCGGTTCATCTCGCTGCCCACCCGGTTGAGCAGGCTGCGCTGGCGCGGCAGGTAGCCGCTGACCCAGCGCCCGATCAGCTCGCGGTCCTTGAGGAAGAAGAAGACCAGGATCGGCACCAGCACCAGGTAGATCATGGCGCTGACCAACAACGGCAGGCTCGACAAGGAGAAGGTCAGCGCCCACTGGCCGAACTTGCCGATCTCGCCACGCACCGACTCGATGGCGCGCAGCACCTGCTCGTCCGACACCAGGTGCGGGTAGCGCTCCGGCAACAGCAACAGCAGCGATTGCCACTTGCTGAGCATGCCCGGCAATTCGTTGAACAGGGTGATCAGCTGGTGCCACAGCAGCGGCACCAGCACCAGCAGAACCACCGCCAGCGCCCCCATGAACAGGGCGAACACCAGCATCACCGCGAGCCGGGTCGGCACCCGGATGCGCTCCAGGGCATTGACCAGGCCCTGCATCAGAAACGCCAGCACCATCCCCGCCAGCACCGGCGCGAGCATGCCGCCAAGGGTCAGGACCGCGGTGAAGGCCAGGAACAGCAGCACCGCCAGCACCACCGCCTCTTCATCGGAGAAGTAGCGATGCAGCCAGTCGCGAAGCACTTTGAACATTGACGATCCTTGATTGAGACTCAGGCCTTGCGCAGCCAGTAGGTATAGGTGCCGGCCTCGGCCGTTTCACGCAGCAGCGTATGACCGGCCAACTGGGCAAAAGTGCGGAAGTCGCGCTGGGAACCGGCGTCGGTGGCGATCACCTTGAGCACCGCACCACTGCCCAGGCGATTGAGCTCCATCTTCGCCTTGAGCAGTGGCAGTGGGCAGTTCAGCCCGCTGGCGTCGAGTTCGGCGTCGCAGGTCAGGGTGTCACTCATCGGGGCATTCTCCACAGGCGGGGCAGACAGGCTGGCTAGGATACCGCCACTGGTCGCCAACGTGTGAGCCGGCTACAGTAGGTGCTTTATCCGACGCGAGCTTCGTGCATGAACCTACTGCGCCCCACCCTGCTGACGCTGGCCTGCCTGATGGCCCTCCCCGGCCATGCTGACGACCTGCCATCGCTGGGCGACGCCAGTTCCGCGATCGTCTCGCCACAGCAGGAACACCAGCTCGGCCGCGCCTGGCTGAGCCTGCTGCGCGGCCAGGTCAACCAGCTGAACGACCCGCAGCTCAAGGACTACGTCGAAACCACCGTGTACCGCCTGGCCGAAACCAGCCAGCTGCAGGACCGGCGCCTGGAATTCATCCTCATCGACAGCAAGGAACTCAACGCCTTCGCCGCCCCTGGCGGCATCGTCGGGGTCAACGGCGGCCTGTTCCTCAACGCCCAGACCGAAGGCGAATACGCCTCGGTGCTGGCGCACGAACTGGCGCACTTGTCACAACGCCACTTCGCCCGCGGCGTCGAAGCCCAGCAACGCATGCAGCTGCCGATGATGGCCGCGCTGCTGGCCGGTATCGTGCTAGCAGCAGGCGGCGCGGGCGACGCCGGTATCGGCATGATTGCCGGCACCCAGGCCGCGGCGATCCAGGAGCAGCGGCGCTTCTCCCGGCAGAACGAGCAGGAAGCTGACCGTGTTGGCATCCAGAACCTGGAAAAGGCCGGTTACGACCCGCGCAACATGCCGACCATGTTCGAACGCTTGGCGCGCCAGTACCGTTACGATGCCAAACCGCCCGAATTCCTGCTGACTCACCCGGTGACCGAATCGCGTATCGCCGACACCCGCAACCGCGCCGAGCAGGCGCCCAAGGGCGGCGTCGAAGACAGCCAGCGCTACCAGCTGATTCGCGCACGCGTGGCGCTCACCTATGAAGGCACGCCCGGCCTTGCCGCCAAGCGCTTCCGCGCCCAGCTCGACGAAGACCCGAAGCTCGATGCAGCCCGCTATGGCCTGGCCCTGGCGCAGATCAAGGGCGGCCAGCTCAACGAAGCACGCGAGAACCTAAAGCCGCTGCTGGCCAAGGCGCCCAACGACATCACCTACAACCTGGCGCAGATCGACCTGGACATCACCAACAACCGCCTGGCCGATGCCCAGCAGCGCGCCGAGCGCATGCAAGGCCTGTATCCGGGCAACTACCCACTCAAGCAGGTGCGCGCCGACCTGCTGGTCAAGCAGAACAAACCCGCCGAGGCGGAGCAGGTATTGAACGATCTGCTCAAGAGCCGCCCGGACGATCCGGACGTGTGGTACGACATGGCCGAAGTGCGCGGGCTGTCGGGCAACACCATTGGCCTGCATAGGGCGCGGGCCGAGTACTTCACCCTGGTGGGGGATTTCGACCAGGCGATCCAGCAGCTCGATTACGCCAAGCGCCGTGCCGGGGGTAACTTCCCGCTGGCATCGCAGATCGACCAGCGCCAGCGCGAGATCATGGAGCAGCGGCGCATGGTGCAGGAGATGATGGGGCGTTAAGGGGGGCTGCGTTGCAGCCCAATCGCCGGCAAGCCGGCTCCCACAGGACGGTGCAATACCTGTGGGAGCCGGCTTGCCGGCGATTGGTTCAAGCGTTACCCGAAAGCTTCAGCCGCGCCGCCTGGGTAAAGTCCAGCATCCGGTTCAACGGCTTGATCGCCTTGGGCACCAACGCCGGGTCGACGAAAATCTCGTTGCTGCCGTTACGCAGGCAATCCAGCACCCGCTCCAGGGTATTCATCGCCATCCACGGGCAGTGCGCGCAGCTGCGGCAGGCCGCGCCGTTGCCGGCAGTCGGCGCCTCGACGAACTCCTTGTCCGGGCACAGCTGCTGCATCTTGTAGAAGATGCCGCGGTCGGTGGCGACGATGAAGGTCTTGTTCGGCAGCGTCTGTGCAGCCTTGATCAGCTGGCTGGTGGAGCCCACCGCGTCGGCCAGTTCGATCACCGCTTCCGGCGACTCGGGGTGCACCAGGATCGCGGCGTCCGGGTACAGCGCCTTCATGTCGGCCAGCTGGCGCGACTTGAACTCTTCGTGGACGATGCACGCACCGTCCCACAGCAGCATGTCGGCACCGGTCTGCTTCTGGATGTAGCGGCCCAGGTGCTGGTCCGGCCCCCAGATGATGGTTTCGCCGTTGTCCATCAGGCTTTCGACGATCTCCAGCGCACAGCTCGAGGTCACCACCCAGTCGGCCCGGGCTTTGACTGCCGCCGAGGTGTTGGCGTAGACCACCACGGTGCGTTCCGGATGCTGGTCGCAGAAGGCCGAGAACTCTTCGACCGGGCAACCCAGGTCGAGCGAGCAGGTGGCCTCCAGGGTCGGCATCAGCACGCGTTTTTCCGGGGTGAGGATCTTGGCCGTTTCGCCCATGAAGCGCACGCCGGCGACGATCACCGTTTCGGCGGGGTGGTTCTTGCCGAAGCGGGCCATTTCCAGCGAGTCGGAAACGCAGCCGCCGGTTTCTTCGGCCAGCGCCTGGATCACCGGGTCACAGTAGTAGTGGGCGACCAGCACGGCGTTCTGCGCCTTGAGCTCGGCAGCGATGGCCGCACGGTATTCGGCCTCCTGCTCGGCGGTCAGCGGGTTGGGCTGCTTGGCATCGAGGTGGGCCTGAACCAACAGGCGTTCGGAAATCTGGGTCATGATCGCGGGACCTGCAGGCGCGCATGCGCGTCGAATCGAGTGTACCACCCGGCCCTGGCAGATCGGCTAAGGGTGCCGGACGGCAGGCATGCCGCCACGGCCCTCTGCGGGCGCGGATTATTATGGGACGCCGAAGGCTACAGACAATCAAGGGATTTCTAAAGCGGTTTTTGTGTTGCCTGAAGGGCCCTATCGCCGGCAAGCCGGCTCCCACAGGTGCTGTTGTGGGAGCCGGCTTGCCGGCGATAGGGCCTTGGCAGATCAACCCTGCGGCTGCATCGCCGCAAAGTGCGCCGCCAGGATCATGGCGAACTCCTCGACGGTCATCTTCTTGCCGTTGAAGTCGACCATGCCATCGGCATAGTGCAGGCTCGATACCACGTCGTTGCCCTGCACGGTGGCCATGCCGCTCTGCAGTGCCATCATGCCGACCATCTCACCGGCCTGGCTGGACTGCATGGCAATCGCCTGGGCGTCGGTCTGCCCTTCGAGCAAGGCCTGCAGGGTCGCCAGGTCGCCGATCATCGGCTTGGACAGCGAGAGCTTGCTCTTGACCTGAGTAATCAGCTGCTTGCCAAGCTGGTCGGGCGGCAGGTCGAAGGACGTCGGGCTGGCGAAATCCATCGACAGGTTGAAGCGGCTTTCGCCATTGGCCGTCTTGAACGACAGGTTCTCCACCGCCACCTGCGGCTTGGATGCCAGCAACTGCTGCAGGTCGCCCTGGAACTTGGCCTTCTCGGCCTCGTCCATCTGGATTTGCGGCACGGGCTCGCCAGCGGCGGCAGCCGCCTCGAACTCTGGCAAGTGCGCCTGGTACCACTGCGACAAGGCCTGCAGGGCCGGGGCATTGATCGACTTGATGCTCACCGCCAGCTGGCCACTGCCGACCGCGCGGCCG
Organism: Pseudomonas sp. UBA6315; assembly: GCF_002438125.1. NCBI lineage: Bacteria > Pseudomonadati > Pseudomonadota > Gammaproteobacteria > Pseudomonadales > Pseudomonadaceae > Pseudomonas > Pseudomonas sp. UBA6315. The sequence goes on along the minus strand of NZ_DJTF01000040.1, from coordinate 15,317 downwards.
TCCCAGGTAATGTCCGCCACCTTGTAGTCCACGCGGCCACCCACGGTGCCCGGGCCATCGAGGGTCTGCAGGGCATTCTGCTCGATGCCCTTGAGCAACAGCACCTGTTGCTTGGGCCCCAGCGTGGCCTTGGCCTCGGCCAACAGCAGGTCGACATTGCCGACATAGATCATGTCGTGCTCGGTGGCCGCCAGGTTGCCGCCAATCTTCAGGCCTTGCAGCTCGAAGGTTGCAGGCGGGTGGTCAGCGCCCACCAGCTTGATGTCCAGGCGCTCGGCAGCGCCATGGAATTTCGAGGCCTTGCCGTCCCGGTCGCCCGCAGCTTCCAGGTGCATGCCCGAAAAATCTACGCTACTGCCGTTGCCGTCCTTGAAGTTGAACGGCGCCACCTGGACGACGCTGTCGACGCTGCCGCCGTAGCCCAGGCTGACCTGCGCAGTCACCGGTGGCTTGTCGCCCGTGGCGGCGAACCAGGGCGCGGTGAAGTCGTCTTTTTGCAGCACGCTGTTGCTGGTGGCCATCACCGGCATCAGCTTCAGGGCCTTGACCCGCGACCAGGGGAACGGGCCGTGTTCGATCTGGTCGGTGAGGCCGACCTCGAAGTTGACCGCTTCGCCATGGCCGACGTTGATGTCCTTGGCCTTGACGCGATACTGCGCGGTGCTGGTGAAGAAGTGCTGCTCAAGCCCGACCAGCTCGATGGTCACGCTGCCGCCGGTGCCGACCAGGGCCTTTTTCAGCTCGGCATTGCCCAGGCTCACGGAATGCTCCAGCTCGGCAGGAAGCTGCTTGCCGGTGTACCAGGCGCCAGCGGTGGTTGCGACGGCAATGGCGATGGCCAGGCCGGAAAGGATGCCTACTGATTTCTTCATGAATTGAACCGATCGATGTCCATATGGGGTGGGCTTGCAGCCGGGTGGCCGCGCAGGTTGCAAAGGATATCACCGCACCCCTGGCGAAAGGGTGGCCACTGCGACGAAATGGGTCGTTTCGGCGGCATCCTGCAGCCTTGTTCAGTACCGCCCTATTCGTTCAATTTTACGAACATTCGCATCGATCGAAATCGCAAAAAACCGCGCAAAAACCGAACATATCGGCCTTTTAACCGATAAATGTTTCAGTTTGGCAACATCTTGTCATGTTTAACTTGACACCCACCCGGCCATCGTTTTTTATTTTCACCACCTTGCCCAGCGCCACTCCACGAAGAAGAAAAGCCGCGCCGTCATGATGCCTCATCGCCCCTGCCCGCACGCTCCACCTTCCTAGCCCAGGCTCTGCCAGCTCGACAACGGCGCCTCGCCCGCGCCTACCTCTGCTCCAACAATAAAAGGTGAACAACATGGAGCCCACCCGCTCGCCCGCGCCGCACGCGCAATCCACTGCACCCGTCGTTCACGCCCAGCAGCAGGAGCCATGCCAGCATGCAGCCTGACCACAGCGCCACCGGCAACGGCCAACTCCGTAAAACCCTGCGCCTCTGGCACGTGATCATCATCGGCCTGGCCTACCTGACGCCGATGACCGTGTTCGACACCTTCGGCATCGTCTCCGGCATCACCTCCGGGCATGTGCCCAGCGCCTACATCCTGGCGCTGGCCGGCATCTTGTTCACCGCCGTGAGCTACGGCACCCTGGTGCGCCGTTTCCCGCAATCGGGGTCGGCCTATACCTACACCCAACGCGCGATCAACCCGCACGTGGGCTTCCTGGTCGGCTGGTCGTCGCTGCTCGACTACCTGCTGCTGCCGATGGTCAACGCCCTGCTGGCCAAGCTCTACCTGTCGGCCATGTTCCCTGAAGTGCCGGAGTGGATCTGGGTGGCCGGCTTCGTCACCCTGATCAGCCTGATCAACATGCGCAGCGTCAACCTGGTGGCGCACTTCAACCTGCTGTTCGTGGCGGTGCAGGTGGCGATCATCGCCGTGTTCATCTACCTCTGCGTGCGCGGCCTGGACCAGGGCGAAGGCCTGGGTACCACCTGGAGCCTGATCCCGTTTGCCGACGGCCAGACCCAGCTCAGCGCACTGGCCGCCGGGGCCACCATCCTGTGCTTCTCGTTCCTGGGCTTCGACGCCGTGACCTGCCTGTCGGAAGAAACCCAGAACCCTAGCAAGACCATTCCGCGGGCGATCTTCCTCACCGCCCTGATCGGCGGCTGCGTGTTCATCACCGTGTCGTACTTCATCCAGGCCTACTTCCCGACCATGACGCGCTTCCACGACCAGGAAGCCGCCCTGCCGGAAATCGCGCTGTATGTCGGCGGCAAGCTGTTCCAGTCGATCTTCATCGCCTGCACCGTGATCAACACCATCGCCTCTGGCCTGGCCTCGCAGACCAGCGTTTCGCGCCTCCTGTACGTGATGGGCCGCGACAACGTGATCCCGGCCAGCATCTTTGCCCGCCTGCACTCGCGCTACAAGACGCCGGTGCTGAACATCGCGGTGGTCGGGCTGATCTCGCTGTCGGCGATCTTCTTCGACCTGGTGACCGCCACCTCGATCATCAACTTCGGCGCGCTGGTGGCCTTCAGCTTCGTCAACCTGTCGGTGATCAACCACTGCTACCTGCGTGAAGGCCAGCGCCAAGGCTGGGCCAACAAACTCAAGTACCTGGTGTTGCCGACCATCGGCTTCTGCATCATCGTGTCGCTGTGGCTCGACCTGAACGCTCACTCGCTGTTGTTCGGCGGCGTCTGGGCGCTGGTTGGCGTGCTGTACCTGGCCTGGCTGACCAAAGCCTTCACCGCCGCGCCACCGAACTACGTTGCCGAATGACTTACGCCGCCCACAACGCCCGCTGACATGCGGGCGTTGTTCTTGATCGAAAAGGACTGCCCTCATGCCGCTGCGTCGCCTCTCCATCCAATGGAAGATCACCCTGCTCGCGGGCCTGTGCCTGCTGGCCATCGTCGCCTTGCTGGTTGCCACCTCGCTGACCCAGGCGCGCAGCAGCGCGGCGCTGGTCAGCCAGGCCAACAGCGAGATGCTCGATCACAGCGCCCGCCTGCGCCTGCAGGCCCACGCCGAAACCCAGGCGCTGCGCATCCAGCGCTACTTCATGGATGCCTACCAGTACGCCAACGGCTTCGCCCGCCTGGCACAGGTGCTGAAGGCGCGTGGCGGCAATGACCTGCGCGCCGAACTGACCCGCCAGGCCCACGCCAGCCTTGCCGGCAACCCGGACGTGATCGGCCTGTACCTGGTGTTCCAGCCCAACGCCCTGGACCACCAGGACAGCCAGTTCGTCGGCCAGGACAGCGCCGGCAGCAACGAAAGCGGGCGTTTCTCGCTGTACTGGTCGCAACCCAGCCCCGGCACCCTGGAGCTGGAAGCGATGCCCGAATCGATGCTCAACGATGCCAGCCTAGGCACCAATGGCGCGCCCAAGAACCGCTGGCTGACCTGCCCCCTGGAAACGGCCAGGGCCTGCGTGCTCGAGCCCTACCTGGATGAGGTCAATGGCCACCAGGTGCTGATGACCAGCATTGCCCTGCCGCTTTTGGAGAACGGCAAGGTGGTCGGCGTGGTCGGCCTGGACATCGGCCTGGACAACCTGCAGCAGCTGAGCCTGCAAGGCCGCCAGGACCTGTTCGACGGCCAGGGCCAGGTCAGCATCGTCAGCGCCAGCGACCTGCTCGCCGGCAACAGCCGCGACAGCGCCAAGCTCGGCGCGCCGCTGGACCAGGCCGTGGCCAACGGCGTGCTGCGCGTGGCCCGGCCGTTCTCGCCAATCCCCGACGCCGCCCCTTGGCAAGTGCTGCTGGAACTGCCAGAGGCCGTGCTGCAGGCCCCTGCGGTGGCCCTCAACCAGCGCCTGGACGCGCACAACCAGAGCGCCAACCTGACCGGCCTGCTGATCGGCCTGGGCGCGGCGGTAGTCGGCCTGCTGCTGGTCTGGCTGACTGCCCGTGGCGTGACCCGGCCGATCCTCGCCGTGGCCGCACGGCTCAAGGACATCGCCAGCGGCGAAGGCGACCTCACCCGTCGCCTGGACTACGCCCGCGACGACGAACTGGGCCAGCTCAGCGGCTGGTTCAACCGCTTCCTCGACAAGCTGCAGCCGGTGATTGCCCAGGTCAAAGGCTCGCTGCACGAAGCCCGCGGCACCGCCGACCAGTCCGCCGCCATCGCCAGCCAGACCAGCAGCGGCATGCAGCAGCAGCAACGCGAGATCGAGCAGGTGGCCACCGCCGCCAACGAGATGAGCGCCACCGCCCAGGACGTCGCCCACAATGCCGCGCAAGCGGCCCAGGCAGCGCGGGGCGCCGACCAGGCCAGCCGCGAAGGCCTGCAACTGATCGCCAGCACCCGCCAGGCCATCGACCAGCTGGCGGCCGGCATGAACACCGCAATGGACGAAGCCCGCGCCCTGGAAAACCGCAGCGAGCAGATCGGCTCGGTCCTGGAGGTGATCCGCGCCATTGCCGAGCAGACCAACCTGCTGGCGCTCAATGCCGCGATCGAAGCCGCCCGTGCTGGCGAGGCCGGGCGTGGCTTTGCCGTGGTCGCCGACGAAGTGCGCAGCCTGGCCCAGCGCACCCAGGTGTCGGTGGAAGAGATTCGCCAGGTGATCGAAGGCCTGCAGCAAGGCACCCAGGATGTGGTCGGCGCCATGCATGATGGCCAGCGCCAGGCCCAGGCCAGTGCAACGCGCATGGAGCAGGCGCTGCCGGCGCTGCAGCGCATTGGCGAGGCGGTGACGGTGATCAGTGACATGAACCTGCAGATTGCTTCGGCAGCCGAAGAACAGAGCGCGGTGGCCGAGGAAGTGAACCGTAACGTGGCCGGCATTCGCGATGTGACAGAATCGCTGTCGGGCCAGGCCGATGAATCCGCGCGGATCAGCCAGGCCTTGAACCGCTTGGCCAATCAGCAGCAAGCTTTGATGGAACAGTTCCGCGTCTAGTCTGTACTGGCCCTATCGCCGGCAAGCCGGCTCCCACAGGCACCCCCACGGGATTCGATAGGGCCTGAACAGGCAACCCACTTTCGAAAATGAGTTCTACCCATGCAATCCCCCAACAAACCACCCTTCTTCGACATCACCAGCGAACAGGGCCTGTTACGCACCTCGATCGCCGTCACCCTGTTCATCGCCACCATCGGCATCGCCTTCGGCCTGGCCTCGGGTTCGTTCTCGATCGTCTTCGACGGCGTCTACTCGCTGGTCGACGCCAGCATGAGCGGCCTGTCGCTGGTGGTGGTCAAGCTGATCACCTCGCACGCCACCAGCCTGCAGCTGTCGCGCAAGCTGCGCGAGCGCTTCACCATGGGCTTCTGGCACCTGGAGCCGATGGTGCTGGCGCTCAACGGCATCCTGCTCAGCGGCGTGGCCATCTACGCGCTGATCAACGCCGTCAGCAGCCTGCTCGAAGGCGGCCGCCACCTGGAGTTCGGCATCGCGATGATCTACGCGGTGCTGACGGTGATCGCCTGCGCCACCATCGCCGTGGTGGAAAACCGCGCCAACCGCAAGCTCAAATCCGACTTCGTGCGCATGGACGTCAAGGGCTGGATCATGTCGGCCAGCATCACCGCCGCCTTGCTGATCGCCTTCTGCTTTGGCTATGCGGTGCAGGGCACCTCGCTGGAATGGGTGTCGCCGTACATCGACCCGGCGGTACTGGCGCTGGTGTGCCTGGTGATCATCCCGCTGCCACTGTCGGTGGTGCGCCAGGCCATGTCGGAAATCTTCCTGGTGACCCCTGGCGACCTCAAGCAGCATGTGGACGAAGTGTCGCGCGCGTTCGTCAGCAAGCACGGGTTGCAGTCGTACCGGGCCTACGTGGCCAAGGTCGGGCGCTCGCGGGAGATCGAGCTGTATTTCATCGTGCCCAAGGGCATGGGCGCCAAGTCCATCGACGAGTGGGACGCGCTGCGCAACGAAATTGGCGATGCCGTGGGTGGCGAAGGGCCGGATCGCTGGATCACCGTGGTGTTCACCGGTGATCCCGAGTGGGCTGAGTAACCGCAAGGCCGGCCACCTCGCTTGAAAACAACTGCGCCTTGACCTCGTAGCGCTTGCCCAGGATTTCGCCCATGCCGAGCCAGTTCATGCCTTCGTAGGTCAGGCGCACGCTGCCGCCGTCCAGGGTGAACGCGTAGCCACCATCAGAAATGAACCGGTAGCCCTGGGCGTTCACCGCGAGCAGCCGGTAGCCATTGGCCGACGGCGAGTAAAGCGCCTGGACCCGCTTCAGGTAATGCGGGGCCATTGCGCCGAACATCGATTTCACCGACCGCGCGTAGTCATCCAGGGGCAGGCCGTCATAGCGCTCCAGGGCACCTGCGATCAGCGCGAAATATTCGGCATTGGCACGTGCGATGGACATCTTCACCGCCAGCAGCGTCATCAGCTTCTGGTTGTCCACGGCCTCGCCGTCGGGGGTTGCCCCCGCCTTCGCCTTGCCGACCGCGCCTGGCACCCGGGCGGTGTAATCGGCCGGATCAAGCGGCGTGAAGACGCTGGCGGCGACATAACTGGCGCACGCCAACTGGCGGCCAGGCTGGTCATCATTGACCAGCATCGAAAGCGGATGGCCATTGGCAGGGATTGCCCCTGGCTTGAGCCCATCCTGCTCCAGGCTTCGCCAGATCTGCTCCTGGCTCACCTCGCCGCGGGCCAGCAGGCACACGCGCTGGATGACCGACTCATCGAACGTCGCATCCAGCTTCGGCGCCATCGATCTGACCGCACTCTGCACGATAGGCAGGGCGGGCACCGACGTGGTGTGCTGCGTGAGCAGCGTGGGCTTGGCGGAACCAAGCGAGCCAACAAGCTGATCGCAACCGGGCAGTGCCGCCAGGGCGATCAGGGCCAGCGCAAAGCGTGCAGGTAGTTTCACATTCATGCTCCTCATGAACCTGGCGGCGCTTGGCCGCCAGGTATCCATCGCCGTGTGCTGTCGCTTCAGAACTGGTAGCCAACGCCAATGCCCACGCCCATGTCGTTGCGCGAGTTGGTATTGAGCTGCGCCTTGGTGACCCAGCGGCCATTGCCCGACAGGTACGAGACCCCCAGCGCGACAGCCGATTGCCCGCGATAGCCAGCCCCGCCCAGCGCCACCATGCTCGCACCCGGGGAGTACGATTGCGGCAGGCTGGCCATGGCCATGGCCCCGGCAATACCTGCGCTGAGTACATCGTCCTGGCGCTTGAGGTCGTGCTTGAGCTCGCTGAAGCGGCTATCGGTGTAGGCATTGGCATCGTGAGTGATGTTGGCCAGGCTGCTGGTGAGCTGCCCCAGGTTGACCGCATCGGTATCGCTGGTGGCCGCTGCGACGTTGGTGACCTGCCGCTCGTTACCGACGCTGCCGACCGACACGCTGTTCGCGCGGTTGGTGCTGGAGTTGGCGCCGAGCGCCAGCGAGTTGTCATGGCTGGCAGTGGCGCCATTGCCAACCGCCGTGGCATTGCTGGCGGTGGCAGCAGCACCATTGCCCATGGCGCTGGCGTTGTCGCCCGAAGCGCTGGCGCCCGCGCCAGCGGCGAAGCTGTCGCCCCCCGTGGCTTTGGGCGCCGGTCGCGCCTTGCTGTTGTTGACCTGGAGCATCCCGGCCTTGCCCTGCTCGAGGTCGTTCAAACGGTTATCGGCCACCGCCACCGAGTTGTTGATCGAGCTGATCGAGTTGTCGGTGTACTGCTTCGACTGCGCCACAGCGCCGTCGAGTTGCCGCAGGTTGACCGCATCATTGGCTTCCTTGCCGTCGGCCACGTTGCTCAAGGTACGGGTCTCACCGGTGGCTGCATTGCCGATCGAAACCGTACCCACCGGGTTGTTGCTGGCGTCGGAATATTTCCCGGTATAACTCTCCGCACCGCGCCCACCATCGCTGGCACCGGCCCCCAGGGCTACGCTGCCTGCGGCCTGGGCTTGCGCGCCGTCGCCCATGGCGATGGCCTTGGAGCCACTTGCGACAGCGTCATGACCGGCTGCCAGCGCCTGGTCGCCAGCTGCAACTGCACCACCGCCCATGGCCGTGGCGTCGGCGCCGTTCGCCTGTGCCGCGGCCGCGGTAGAGTTACTTTTGAAGTACGGCGAAGCCGCCCCTGGGCCACCACTGTTCACGGTGTTTTCCAGGATGTTCAGGCGCGAGGTGACATTGCGCACCGAGTTGCCCATGCCATCGACACTGGTGTTGGTTGCGAACAACTGGCTGCCGTTGACGGCATCGGTGCTGTCGGCGCTGATACGCCCTGCCGCGACATGGGTGAGCTGCCGTTCGGCGCCCAGGCTGCCGATACTGAACACCCCCACCGGCGCCCCGCCCGCATAGGTGTACTGCAGGGTATCCAGCGTGCCGCCCAGCACGGGCACGGCGGCTTCGGTGGTCGAGCCACTGCCGATCGCGACCGAGTTGGCCTCGCTGGCGTTGGCGCCATTGCCGATGGCCACCGCGTTGGTTGCCGAGGCAACGGCTGCCGGGCCGGCGGCCAGGCTGTCGGCGCCAGTGGCCGCACTGTCCACCTGGGTCGAGTTGCTGTGGAAGTACTTGATGCCCGCGCCGTTGTTGACCACGTTGTCGAAGCTGTTGCCCAGGTTGGTGACTGTATTGCCCAGGTTGGTCACCGTGCTGCCAATCCCACCCACGGTAGTGTCCAGGCCGGACATCGCCAGGCCCAGGTCATCGACAGCCTGGTTGGTGGCAAACAGCTGGCTGCCGTTGACCGCATCGGTGCTGGCAGCGCTCAGCTGGCCGGCCGCGACGTTGGTCACCTGCCGCTCGGCGCCCACGCTGCCGACGCTGAGCACGCCGGTCGGCGCGGCGCCGGCAAAGGTGTAGGCCGTGCCGTTCACCGAACCACCCGCTACCGCGACTGCCGCGGCCGTGGTAGCGCCACTGCCGATGGCCACGGAGTTGGCATCGCTGGCCGTGGCACCATTGCCCAACGCGACGCTATTGACCGCCGTGGCGCTTGCAACCGGCCCCACGGCAACGCTGTCGGTACCCGTGGCGCTGCTGTCGGCCAGGGTCGAGTTGCTGTGGAAGTATTTGATACCGGCGCCGTTGTTGACCACGTCGTCGAAGCTGTTGCCCAGGTTGGTGACCGTGGTTCCAAGGTTGGTCACGGTGGTACCCAGGTTGGTCACCGTATTGCCAAGGTTAGTCACCGTCGAACCGATCCCACCCAAAGTGGTGTCCATGCCGGAGACCGCCAAGCCCAGATCGTCGACTGCCCGATTGGTGGCAAACAGCTGGCTGCCGTTGACCCCATCGGTGCTGGTAGCGCTCAGCTGGCCAGCCGCGACGTTGGTCAGCTGCCGCTCGGCACCCACGCTGCCGACACTGAGCACACCGGTCGGCGCTGCGCCGGCAAAAGTGTAGGCCGTGCCATTGACCAGGCCACCCGCCACCGCGACTGCCGCGGACGTGGTGGCACCGCTGCCGAGGGCCACGGAGTTGGCATCACTGGCCGTGGCTCCATTGCCCAAGGCGACGCTATTGACCGCCGTGGCGCTGGCAACCGGCCCCATGGCAACGCTGTCGGCGCCAGTGGCGCTGCTGTCGGCCAGGGTCGAGTTGCTGTGGAAGTACTTGATACCGGCGCCGTTGTTGACCACGTCGTCGAAGCTGTTGCCCAGGTTGGTGACCGTGGTGCCCAGGTTGGTCACTGTCGAACCCAGATTGGTCACCGTCGTGCCCAGGCCACTTACCGTGGTGTCCAGGCCCGTGACTGTCGCCCCCAGGTCATCGACCGCCTGGTTGGTGGCGAACAGCTGGCTGCCGTTGACGGCGTCTGTGCTGGCAGCGCTCAACTGGCCGGCCGCGACATTGGTCACCTGCCGCTCGGCGCCCACGCTGCCGACGCTGAGTACACCGGTCGGCGCGGCACCGGCAAAGGTGTAGGCCGTGCCATTGACCGAGCCACCGGCCACTGCGACCGCCGCAGAGGTGGTGGCGCCGCTGCCCAGGGCCACGGAGTTGGCATCACTGGCCGTGGCACCGTTGCCCAACGCGACGCTATTGGCCGCCGTGGCGCTTGCCACCGGCCCCATGGCTACGCTGTCGGTGCCGGTGGCGCTGCTGTCGGCCAGGGTCGAGTTGCTGTGGAAGTACTTGATACCGGCACCGTTGTTGACCACGTTGTTGAAGCTGTTGCCCAAGTTGGTCACTGTGGTGTCCAGGCCATCTACCCGAGTGTCGATACCCGTGACTGTTGCGCCCAGGTCATCGACAGCCTGGTTGGTGGCAAACAGCTGGCTGCCGTTGATGGCATCGGTGCTGGCAGCGCTCAACTGGCCGGCCGCGACATTGGTCACCTGCCGCTCGGCGCCCACGCTGCCGACGCTGAGCACACCGGTCGGCGCGGCGCCGGCAAAGGTGTAGGCCGAGCCGTTGAGCGAGCCACCCGTCACCGCGACCGCCGCGGCCGTGGTGGCGCCGCTGCCGAGGGCCACGGAGTTGGCATCAGCGGCCGTGGCGCCGTTGCCCAACGCGACGCTATTGGCCGCCGTGGCGCTGGCAACCGGCCCAATGGCTACGCTGTCGGCGCCGGTGGCGTTGCTGTCGGCCAGGGTCGAGTTGCTGTGGAAATACTTGATACCGGCGCCGTTGTTGACCACGTTGTTGAAGCTGGTACCCAGGTTGGTGACCGTGGTCCCGAGGTTGGTAACTGTCGTGCCCAGGTTGGTCACCGTCGAGCCAATGCCCGTGACCACTACACCCAGGTTATCGACAGCCTGATTGGTGGCAAACAGCTGGCTGCCGTTGATGGCGTCGGTGCTGGCAGCACTCAGCTGGCCCGCCGCAACGTTGATCACCTGCCGCTCGGCACCTGCAACCCCCATACTCACCACACCCGTTGGGGTGGCACCGGCGAACGTGAACGGGGTCCCATTGACGGTGCCGCCAGCGACGGCGACCGCCGCTCTGGTCGTTGCACCGTTGCCCAGAGCAACAGAGTTGACAGTACTTGCAGTGGCACCATCGCCCAGGGCAAGACCAAAGTTGGCAGTTCCCCTGGCGCCTCGGCCGAGGGCGATGGCAGATGTGGCGCTGACGTTGCTCTGCCCACCGATAGCGATACCATCGACGCCGCTGGCGCTCGCGGCTGCTACGCCGTTGCGGCCGATTGACAGCGCGCCCGCTGCCGCTGCACTCGCACCATCCCCCAATGCGGTGGCATTGGCCGCAGTCACGCGGCTGTTCTGCCCGAGCGCTACCGAAGCCACCGAGTTGATGTCGGCGCTTGCGTTCTGCCCGAGCGCAGTTGACCCATCGGCGAGCGCCTTGCTTTGCCGGCCTATCGCGACCGAGTTCACCCCTGTCGAGTTGGCCGCATCACCAATGGCGACACCAAAGTTGGAAGCCGTCGCCCCGCTGCCAGCACCAATTGCAATAGAAAATGGCCCGCAAGTCGAATTACCGGCAGATCCATCGCCGACCTGACCCAGTTCCATACATGTACCGGCCAATGCCGACTCCGTAGTACCCGCCAAGGTAATCAACACAGGAAGCATTATTAATCTAGACAAACTCACGCGTTTACGGGCCACTAACTCCGACACCGCCACCCAGGTTTGGGAAGCCACGTTCCAAATAACTGCATATGTCTTGTTCATCACTAGCACTCCTGTGAAGTTTTATACCTGCGCACAGCACGTCCGTGGCTTGAATACCTTCTAACTATTTGATCCGGGCCAGCCGGGCGGGCTTGCCGTAGGCGGCTGCGCGGCGGCTAGAAGGCTGAAACAGGCCTTTGATGAGTCGAGCAATTGAAGTGTCGGGCGAGGTTTATGTCACCGATGGAAAACCCGCATTAACGAAACGTAAACTTAACGACATAATGTTGGTAATTAACCACCTCTCAAATATTGGGCATGAGCAGATCATAGCCACTACCCGAGAGGAATCTACTGTTAAAAATACTAGTTTTACAGACACAACTAAGCGTGTGACGCCGGCGCTGAAACGTGTGAGCAACCACTTTTCTTCAACCGATTAAATTAAAACCTGCACGAAAACTGACGCTTAATTAAAAGCTTGGATGATTTCGATTATTTTTAATAAGTAGGCTTTAAATCCACTCAGGCGAAAAAAGCCCGCTGCAGAGAAGGGAGGCATTCATGGATGACTGTGCTGCGCCTGGACGGGTGCCGATCGGCAAAACGAAAAAGCCCGCCACCGTTTCCGGTAGCGGGCTTTGACTTACTGCGTATGGTGGGTCGTGTAGGATTCGAACCTACGACCAATTGGTTAAAAGCCAACTGCTCTACCAACTGAGCTAACGACCCGTTGGATGGCGCGTATAATACTGATTTCTAACGGGAAATCAACACCCCATCGTAAAATTTTTCAAAAATATCGGGTTGGGTCTGCTACACCGGCAGCCTTGAAGCCGTCGGCGCGCAGGCGGCAGCTGTCGCACTTGCCACAGGCACGGCCTTCATCATCGGCCTGGTAGCACGAAACGGTCAGGCTGTAGTCGACGCCACGGGCCATGCCCGCCTGCACGATCTGCGCCTTGCTCAGGTTCTGCAGCGGCGCCTGGATGCTAAAGCCCTGCCCTTCGACGCCGGCCTTGGTGGCCAGGTTGGCCATGCGCTCGAACGCTTCGACGAACTCCGGGCGGCAATCCGGGTAGCCGGAGTAGTCCACCGCGTTGACACCGATGAAGATGTCGCGCGCTTGCAGCACTTCAGCCCAGCCCAAGGCCAGGGACAGGAACACGGTATTGCGAGCCGGCACGTAAGTGACCGGAATACCCTCGCCGGGAGCTTCCGGCACGTCGATGCTGGTGTCGGTCAGGGCCGAGCCACCGATACCGTCGAGGTTCAGGCCAATCACCTTGTGCTCGACCACCCCCAGGTCGCGGGCGACCCGGGCTGCAGCGTTGAGCTCGGCCCGGTGGCGCTGGCCGTAGTCGAAGCTCATGGTGTAGCAGCTGTAGCCTTCGGCCTTGGCCATGGCTACCACGGTGGCCGAGTCGAGGCCGCCAGACAGCAGGATTACCGCGCGTTTTTCAGTCATGTGCTCTTACTCTCTATCAGCGTCCGGGTTCGTCGTTCCACAGCAGCTTGTGCAGCTGCAACTGGAAACGCACGGGCAGGTTGTCGGCAACGATCCAGTCAGCCAGGTCGCTAGCCTTCACCTGGTGATGGCTGGGCGAGAACAGCACTTCGCCCGCACGCTCGGCGAGGTTGTACTGGATCAGCTTGGACACTGCCCAGTCGTAGTCCTCGCGCGAACAGATGACGAACTTGACCTGGTCGTTGCGGGTCAGGTGCTCGATGTTCTCGTACAGATTGCGATGGGATTCTTCGGAGCCTGGGGTCTTGAGGTCTACCACGCGGCTGACGCGCACGTCGGTTGCCGAGATATCCAGGGCGCCACTGGTTTCCAGCGAAACCTCGTAGCCGGCATCGCACAGGCGCTGCAGCAGCGGCAAGGCATTCGGCTGGGCCAAAGGCTCGCCACCGGTGACGCAGACGTAGCGCGGCTTGAAGCCCGCCACCTGCTCCAGGATCGAGTCGAGGGTGCGCACGGTGCCGCCACTGAAGGCGTAGGCACTGTCGCAGTACTGGCAGCGCAGGGGGCAACCGGTCAGGCGCACGAATACCGTGGGCAGCCCAGCCGTTCGTGTTTCACCCTGCAACGAGTAAAAGACTTCGGTGATGCGTAATGTGTCTTGCATGATCGCCACGGGCGTGACAGCTAAACAGGCTGTCCGCCTCCGTCAGGCACTGCAGCGGACTCGACAAAGCGTTATCCGCAGCAGCGTGTTTAGGAAAAAAGGGCACTGATTCTAACGAAAAAACCCGCGGCGAGCGCGGGTTTCTTTCCAACGGTACAGCTCAGAGCTTCTGCAGGTCGCGTTGCGCCAGTTGCGCGGCAGAGGTGCCGGGGTACTGGGTGATGACTTGCTGCAGGATACCCTTGACCTTGTCGGTGTGGCCCATGCGGCGCTCGACGTCGGCCAGCTTGTACAGGGAGTCCGGTACCTTGCTGTGCTTGGGGTACTTCTGGCTGACCTGGGCGAACGCCTGGCTGGCACCTTGCAGGTCGCCCTTGGCCAGATTCACCTCACCCAGCCAGTACTGGGCATTGCCGGCGTACTGGCTGTTCGGGTACTTGCGCAGGAAGGCATTGAACGCCTGGCTGGCCTTGTCGAAGTCCTTCTGCTTGATCAGGTCGAAAGCCGCGTCGTAATAGAGCTTCTCTTTCGCCGGATCGCCCGGCTCGCTGTTGGCGGCCGGTTGTTGTTGTGCAGCAGCGCCTGCGGCGCCGGCTGCGGCACCGGCGGCAGCATCGGGAGCTGCACCGGTGGAGGAATTATCGGGGGTCGCGGCAGGCGCGCCACCACTGTTGATGCGACGGTCCAGATCCTGGTAACGCTCCAGGTTCTCCTGCTTCATGCGGGCGACATCGTTCTGCAACTCTTCGATGATGCCTTGCTGGCGGGAAATCTGATCCTGCATCTGTTGCAGCTGCATGAACAGCTGGCCCTGTGCCGAGGCAGGGGTCGAAGCCCCTGCCCCGGCATAGGCGCCGCTCGTGCCATAACCCGAAGGTGGGTAAGCACCTCCGTTGTCATCTACTACAGGAACCGCAGCCCACGCTGAAAGCGGAAGGCTGAGTGCGAGGACGGTTACAGCACGACGGCACATACGCATGAGAACTTACTTACGCAGTTCTACGCGACGGTTTTGAGCCCAGGACTGCTCGTCGTTGCCGGTAGCAACTGGACGCTCTTCGCCGTAGGAAACCAGTTCCAGCTGAGCAGGGGAAACGCCCTGCAGAACCAGGTAGCGCTGAACGGCCTTGGCACGACGCTCACCCAGAGCCATGTTGTACTCGCGGGTGCCGCGCTCGTCGGTGTTGCCTTCCAGAACAACGCGGTTGCCGTTGGCTTTCAGGTCCTTGGCGTGAACGTCCAGAGCGCGCATGGCTTCTGGCTTCAGGTCCGAGCTGTCGTATTCGAAGTAGAAGGTGGTGATTGCGCGCAGAGCTGCTTCTTCGCTCAGGGAGCCGTCAACAGCACCGGTGTTGGCGCCGTAACCAGCGTTCGGATCAACAGCGCCTTCACCAGCGTTGTCACCGCCTTTCGAGGAGCAACCTACAGCTACGGCCATGGCCAGAGCCAGCGCAGCAAATTTACCAAACTTCAGCATTTCCATCGTGAAACTCCTAATGAAACCCCAGTGTGTTAAGCAAAAGTATTACGCCGCAATCAGTTCAGGTAAGGGGACCAGGACGGTTCTCTGACTTCGCCTTGAGCGGTAGGAAGTGGGAGCCTCACGCGGCCATTAAGCGACACGAGCATCAAGACTCCCCGGCCCTGCTGGCGGGTGGCGTAGATTAGCATGGTGCCGTT
>NZ_DJTF01000070.1:0-64070 GCF_002438125.1 Pseudomonas sp. UBA6315 | reverse complement strand
GCATAAACCTGACGAGGTACAGACATTGGCCATCATTCATCCTAAGGTTCGCGGTTTCATCTGCACCACGACTCACCCGAAGGGCTGCGAGCTCAACGTCCGTGACCAGATCGAAGCCACCCGCAAGCTGGGCGTGCGCGAGGATGGCCCGAAGAAGGTACTGGTCATCGGCGCTTCCAGCGGCTACGGCCTGGCGGCACGCATCACCGCGGCCTTCGGCTTCAAGGCCGACACCCTGGGCGTGTTCTTCGAAAAGCCGGGCACCGAGACCAAGCCTGGTACCGCCGGCTGGTACAACGCTGCCGCCTTCGACAAGTTCGCCAAGGCCGAGGGCCTGTACAGCAAGTCGATCAACGGTGACGCCTTCTCCGACGAAGCCCGCGCCAAGGTCATCGAGCTGATCAAGAACGAAATGGGCGGCAAGGTCGACCTGGTCATCTACTCGCTGGCCTCGCCTGTGCGCAAGCTGCCGCAGACCGGTGAGCTGATCCGCTCCGCGCTCAAGCCGATCGGCGAGCCGTACAAGTCGACGGCCATCGACACCAACAAGGACACCATCATCGAGGCCAGCATCGAGCCGGCCACCGAGCAGGAAATCGCCGACACCGTCACCGTCATGGGTGGCCAGGACTGGCAGCTGTGGATCGACGCCCTGGCCGGCGCCGACGTGCTGGCCGAAGGCGCGCGCACCGTGGCCTTCAGCTACATCGGCAGCGACATCACCTGGCCGATCTACTGGCACGGCGCCCTGGGCCAGGCCAAGCAAGACCTGGACGAAACCGCACTGCGCCTGAACGAGAAGCTGGCCGCAGACGTGAAAGGCGGCGCCAACGTGGCCGTGCTCAAGTCGGTGGTGACCCAGGCCAGCTCGGCCATCCCGGTGATGCCGCTGTACCTGTCGATGGTCTTCAAGATCATGCAGGAGAAGGGCGTGCACGAAGGCACCCAGGACCAGCTCGACCGCATGTTCCGCGAGCGCATGTTCCGCGCCGACGGCCAGCCTGCCGAAGTCGACGAAAAAGGCCGCCTGCGCCTGGACGACTGGGAACTGCGCGACGACGTGCAGGGCGCCTGCAAGGCCCTGTGGCCGACCGTGACCACCGAGAATCTGTTCGCGCTGACCGACTACGCCGGTTACAAGAAGCAGTTCCTCAACCTGTTCGGCTTCGAGCGCGCTGACGTCAACTACGACGAAGACGTGGCCACCGATGTGAAGTTCGACTGCATCGAGCTGTAAGCAAACCGGGCTGGCCCTATCGCCGGCAAGCCGGCTCCCACAGCAATAGCATCGCCTCCAAAGGCCTGCTGTGTACCTGTGGGAGCCGGCTTGCCGGCGATAGGGCCGGTACAGGCACAAGATTTTTTGCTAGCGTTGGCGCACAACAAAAGGAAAGCGCGCCATGAGCAGCCTCACCCAACCGGCCACTTCTTTTCGCCAGACCACAGCCGACGGCTACAGCCTCGGTGGCTTCTGCTGGCGCCACGCCCAGGCCAACCCCCAGTGCCCGCTGGTGATCATCAATGCCGCCACCTCCGTACGCTGCCGCTACTACGCGCGCTTTGCCGACTACCTGTTCGCCCAGGGTTTCGATGTGCTGACCTACGATTACCGTGGCATCGGCGAATCGCGGCCGCCTTCCTTGCGCGGTTTCAAGGCTTCATGGAGCGATTGGGGCCGGCTGGATTTCGAGGCCATGCTGGCGCATGCGGCGCAGGCGTTCCCCGGCCAGCCGGTGGATGTGGTGGGGCACAGCTTCGGCGGTTGCGCCGTGGGCCTGGCGCCGTCTGCCGGACAGGTGCGGCGGGTGCTGATGGTTGGCGCGCAGTTCGCCTACTGGCGCGATTACGCCGCCGACCAGCGCTGGCGGCTGCTGGGCAAATGGCACGTGGTGATGCCGCTGCTGACCCGTGCGTTCGGCTACTTCCCCGGCAAGCGCCTGGGCTGGATGGAAGACACCCCGGCCGGCGTGGTGCACGACTGGACCACCCGTACCCCGCGCTATGAACACCGGCCCAGCGGGCGCGGGCTGGAGGAGGCACCCTTTGCCCGGGTGCGCGCAGCGACCTTGGCCATCAGCCTGACCGACGACCCGTTCGGCACCGTGGCGGCGACTGAACGCCTATTGGGTTATCTGCAAGGCGCCGAGCGCCATCACCTGCGCATCGCGCCTGTGGATATCTCGGTTGAGGAGATAGGCCATTTCGCGTTTTTCCACGACCGGTTTCGCGACAGCCTGTGGCCGGTGGCGTTGCAATGGCTTGAGTGTGGGAGTGTGATGACAGGAGGGCCGGGGCAGATCATCAGCTGATGTTGCCTGTACCTGCCTCATCGCTGGCAAGCCAGCTCCCACAGAAAAGCGACCAACGCTGAACCTGTGGGAGCTGGCTTGCCAGCGATTGGGCCGCGCCGCGGCCCCGGCGATATCAGGCTTTGCGCGACAGCGGCAGCTCGGCGAATTTCACACCCGCCAGGCCATGCTTGATCAGCGCACGGATATTGCCATGGTCAGTGCCTTCAGGCGTGGCCTGCACATCGCGGTAGTGCTCGCCAAAGGCCAGCAGGGCCTCCTGGTCGCTCAGGCCTTCCAGCAGGGCCAGGCCCAAGGTCTTGCACGAGCCTTCGTTCTGCCCGGCGGCGTTTTCCACGCCGCCGTTATCGAAGGCCTGGGGCTGGTAGCTGTAGTGGGCGGCAACGAACGCCAGGGTGTCGGCGAAGGCATGTTGGCCGCTGGCCAGGCTGGCGCGCAGGGTGTTCAGGTCAGTCACGGGGTTTTCCTTTTTCGAACGCCGCTTGCTGCTCGGCGCTGGCTTCTTTCTGGTGTTGGGCTTTCCACTCGGCATAGGGCATGCCGTACACCGCTTCGCGGGCATCGTCCAGGCTGACCTCGAGCTGGCGCTCGTCGGCGGCGGCCTTGTACCACTTGGACAGGCAGTTGCGGCAGAAACCGGACAGGTTCATCAAATCGATGTTCTGCACATCGGTGCGCTTTTGCAGGTGTTCGACCAGGCGCCGGAAGGCGGCGGCCTCGAGCTCGAGTTGTTGTTGCGGGGTCATGGCGTTTCTCTCAAGTCATGCGGTTCTTCAGGTGGCGGCCACCGTTGATGACCACCTGGCTGCCGGTGCTGTACTGGCTGGCGAGCAGGTACTTGACCGTCTCGATCAGCGGCCCGGCGCCGGGTTCGAATTCCAGCAGGGCCTTTTTCAGGGTCTGCTGGCGGTAGGCCTCGTCACCGCCTTCCTTGAGGATCAGCAGGCCGGGCAGGATGCCGTTGACGTGCACCTTGGGCGCGTACTTCTCGGCGAACGACAGCACCATGTTCTGCAGCGCGGCCTTGGTCGCGGCGTAGCCAATGTGGCTCTTGCTGCCGCGCGAGGAGGTTTCGTCGCAGATGTGGATGATGTCGGCCTTGTCCACCTTGGCCAGCAGCTCGCCCAGGGCCAGGTTGAGGTGGTAGGGCGCTTCGACGTGCAGGCGGAACATGGTGTCCAGGTTGTCCAGGCCGTCGTCGAGCCACAGCGAGGCGTTGTGGATGATCGCACGCAGGCCGTCGTAATGCTGCTGCAGAAAATCGATCAGCGCCTGGCGGTCGGGGGCCTGGCACAGGTCGGCCTGGAACTGCACGATGTTCGGGTGCGCCGGCTGCGGCTGCACGCTGCGGCTGGCACTGACTACGGTGTGGCCGGCCTGTGCCAGCTCAAGTGCCAGGGCCAGCCCGACGCGCTGGCTGGCTCCGGTAATGAGAATGGGGCTGTTCATGTGCGGGCGGTCAACTTGTCTGTCCTGTCGTTGCCGCCCAGCATACCCGAACTGTTTCCCTCTTGTAGCCCCGGCCTCAGCGGCTGCGCAGGGCGGCGCCGGGTGCGGGAGTGGCGTGCAGCCAGCTGGCCAGCAGGCGGGTGGAAAGGGGGATGAACAGGTAGACCATCAGCGGGGTCAGGGCCAGGGTGCTGAGCAGCACCCGCGGTAGCAGTTCCAGTGGCGCCAGCCAGTGGCCGAACAGCACATTGAACAGCAACGACACCGGGAAGAACGCCAGCCAGATGGCCACGGCCTGCTTCCAGCGCGGCGGCTTCTGCACCATGTTGGTGCCAAACCAGTCGTCGATGCCGCTGACGCGCCTCTCTTTGGGGCGTTCGAACAAGCCATTGCCCCGCTGCAACCAGGCCCGGCGCGAGGCGGAATGCTCCCAGGCATGCAGCGTGGGTTCGTCGCTGAAGCGGAAGATGATCTGGAATTCGTCGCTGTCGCGGGGCGGGGCGAAGATGCCCGAGCCGAGGTAGCCGGGGAAGTCGGTGGCCAACTGCTCGCCTTCGTGCAGCCAGGCCAGCAGGTCCTGGTAGCGGCCATGGGCAGCGCGGCGCGACACCAGCAAGGTGACGGGTGGGGTAGACATCGTGTATCTCCTGGCGGCGGGGCTGGCGGGTAGCTGGCCCCTAGGCTGTGGCGCCCGGGGTGGTGGGCGGCGCAGGCGTGCATGCAAGAATCGGGCGCGGATTATCTGCGGTGAAGCGCGTTAGGCAAATATCCTGTAGCAAACGCTCATTGTCCTGCGGTCTATCCTGACGTTGTAGAATGCGCGTTCAACTTCCGTGCACAGGCCACTCAGTGCTGATGAACAAACAGGGATGTACTTCGCCAGCCGAAATCGGTGTGGAACACCACCAACTCTTCCCCATCCGCGAAGTATCCCGCCTCACCGGGGTCAATGCCGTGACCTTGCGCGCCTGGGAGCGCCGCTACGGGCTGATCCTGCCTACCCGCACCGAAAGCGGGCATCGCCTGTATTCGCAGGCCGACATCGATGAAATCCGCCGCATCCTCGGCTGGCTCGAGCGCGGTGTCGCGGTCAGCAAGGTCGGCAGCATCCTTGCCCGCGACCAGGCGGTGGCGCAGCACGCCCTGGTGAGCGACACCGTCAAAGGCTGGCAGGCCCGCTTGCGCGATGCGGTGCATCGCTTCGACAGCGCGGGCCTGGATCGGCTGTTCGACCAGGTGTTCGCCGCCCTCAGCCTGGACCAGGTGTTCGCCGAGGTGTTCATGCCGGTGTGGCACGACCTGGCGGCAGGGCAGGTTGCCTTTGGCCGGGCCAGTGAGTGGCTGTTTCTCGACCAGTTCCTGCGCGGCCGGGTGTTCGCCCGTTTGCAGCTGTCACGCCAGCGTTGCAGCCATCATGTGCTGCTGGTGCCGTTGCCGGGGCTGTGCCTGGAGCTGGAGTTGCTGGTAAACGGCTTGCTGCTGGCCAGCGACGAGGTGGCGGTGACCACGTTGATGCCAGGGCAACCGCTGGAAGAACTGGCGCTGATCAGCGAGCGCCTCGGGCCGGATGCCGTGGTGCTGTTTTCCAACCATGTGCCGTCTGTGGAGCTGACCAAGCGGCTAACTCGCCTGGTGGTGGGCCTGCAGTGCCCGTTGCTGTTGGCCGGTGAGGCGGCCGAAGGGGCCCAGGAACGCCTGGCGGGCAGCCCGGTGGCGTGCCTCGGCGCAGAAGCGGGCGTGATGCGGCGGCGTTTGCGCCAGTACCTGGCCGGTCAGCTCGATACTTGAGCGTGCAGTTCCGGGTGCGCCTGGCGGTGGGCCTGGAGGATGTACTCGCGCAGGCGCTCGACTTCTTCGGCCGGGCTGCGGCTGAGGTCGTAGGCAGCCAGTTCAGGGCCGATGCGCCGGCGCAGCCTGCCGTGCAGGGTGATCGCCGGGATACCGCCGGGGGCGAAATGCAGGTCGAAGCGCGAAGGCGCCTGGGCCAGCCCGCGAATTTCCACCAGCGCACCCTTGAAGGAAATATCCCGTACCAGCAGGCCGCTGGGGTGGCCCTGGGCATCGAGCAGCGCGCTCGGCTGGTCCATCGACAGGCGCCAGGGGCGCAGCATCGGGCCGTCTTCGTAGATTTCCGGTGAGCCGATCTGCAGGTGCAGGGCGTGGAACTCGTCCTCGACCAGTTGCAGCGGGAAGCTGATCTGCTGGTTGTTGAACTGCGCCTGCAGGGTGACCTGCTCGTTGGCGACCAGGCGGGTCAGCAACGATTGAATGCGATGGTCGCCGTTGACCAGCAGGCTCGACACTGGGTCGGCCAGGTTCAACTGCGGGGAGTGCTGCATGTCCTGGATAAAATCCAGTTCGTCCTGGGTCAGGAGCGCATCGGCTTGCATGATCGAACTCGGTGGTGACGATTTCTTCAACGGGATGGACCGTGCCGAGGGCGCTTGGTTCAGGGGCGCTCGTCGGAATTCCGACGAGCGTGCAATTGGGCCAGTTCGCGTTCCAGCTCGAACTGGCGGCTGACGTCCTTCTGGATACCGATGAAATAGCTGCGCTGGTCGGCGTCGCAGCGCACCGGGGTAATCGACAGCTCGTTCCAGAAAGCGCTGCCGTCCTTGCGGTAGTTGCGCAGCACTTCGCGGCACGGGCGGCCTTCGGCCAGGGCCTTGCGGATGCGTGCGCGGCCAAGCTGGTCGCGATCATCGCCCTGCAGGAAGCGGCAATCCTGGTAGAGAATTTCGTCGCGGCTGAAGCCGGTCAGGCGTTCGAACGCTGCATTCACGTAGATCAGGATGGTGTCGTCGCCTTCCTGTTCAGCGACCACGATCCCGTCGTTGGATGCATCGACCATCGATTGCAGCAGTTGCGCGTTGATCATATCCGGGCCATCGAGCGGAAAGGGGACTTTGGTAGAGGCGGCCTTTTGCCAGCGCCGAATGCTAGTATCCTACGTTTTCACTCAGTTTCGGAATCCTCTTCTTGATGAAAGTCGCCATTATTTCCGGCTCCGTGTACGGCACCGCCGAAGAAGTCGCCCGCCATGCAGAGGCCTTGCTCAAGGCCGCAGGCTTTGAAGCCTGGCACGCTGCCCGTGCTACCCAGCAGGACCTTGAAGGCTTTGCCCCCGACGCGTTGCTGGCGGTGACTTCGACCACTGGCATGGGCGAGCTGCCGGATAACCTGATGCCGCTGTACAGCACTATTCGCGACACCCTGCCAGCCGCTTGGCGCGGCCTGCCGGGTGGGGTGATCGCCCTGGGTGATTCCAGCTATGGCGATACCTACTGCGGCGGTGGCGAGCAGATGCGCGAACTGTTCGCCGAGTTGGGCGTGCGCGAAGTGCTGGCGATGCTCAAGCTCGATGCCAGCGAGACCGTGACTCCGGAGGCCGATGCCGAGCCGTGGCTGGCCGACTTTGCCCAGGCTTTGAAGGCCTGACGCATTTGTTTGCGGGAGCTGGCATGCCGGCTCCCACAGAGGCCTATCCCTTCACCAGTTCCAGCCAAGCCTTGGCCGCCCGCGAAAGATACGCACCACGCCGCCAGATGAAGGCGATGTCCCAGCGCAGGTAGTCCGGCGCCCGCAATGGCAACCTCACCACCCCAGGCCGCTCCAGCGCCTTGGCCACCACTCGCGGCAGCAGCACCACGCCTTGCCCCGCCGCCACCAACGCCACCAGAAAGTCCGCCTGGCCGCTGCGCCCGCCTTCCTTGGGCGTGAAGCCCTGCTGCTGGCACGCCTTGAGCAGCCGTTCATTGAGCACGAAACCGCGCTGGAACAATAGAAAAGGGGTGTCGGCCAGCTGCCGCAATTCGACCTCTTGCAACCCCGCCAGCACATGCCCCGTGGGCAACAGCGCATCCAGCGGCTCGTTGCAGAACGGCTGGTATTCGAACGCCGGGTCGTTCGGCGTCAGGCTGCCGCCCAACTCAAGCTCGCCACTGTGCACCGCCTGCTCGACCGTGCGGCTGCCGCCTTCGAGCAGTTGAATGGCAATGTTCGGGTGGCGCCGCCGGTACTCGGCGAACAACCCGGCGAACAAGGCATCGCTGCCCAGCATCGGCAGGCCCAGGCGCAGTTCGCCGCGTTCCATCTGGCCAAGGTCGTCCAGCTCGTTGAGCAGCGCCTGGCGTTGGCGCAACAGCGCCTCGCCCCGTTCCAGGACGATGCGCCCGGCCGCCGTCAGGTGCAGGTGCGAGGCCTGGCGTTCGAGCAGCGGCTGCCCCAGCGCCTGCTCAAGCTGAGCCACCTGCTTGCTCACCGCCGACTGGCTGATGTGCAGCGTCTGCGCGGCCTGGGTGAAACCGCCGCGCTGCACCACTTCGAAGAAGCTGCGTAGCTGTTTGAATTCCATCATTCGAATTCCATTATGGAATGCTGACAAGTCTAACAATTCGCTTTTGGCCTGGGGAGCCGAATCCTAAAATAAGGGCCTGTAGAGGACCCCCCCATGAAACCCGCGTTACTGAAAAAGCCCCTGCGCCTGCTCGCCGAGCTGGCGGTGCTGATGGCGTTGTTCTGGTTCGGCGGCCAGCTCGCCGGCTGGCTGGGCTGGCCAATCCCAGGCGGCGTGATGGGCCTGGCATTGCTGCTGGTGTTGTTCGCCTGCGGCGTGGTCAAGCCCGCCACCTTGCAACTGGGCGCCGGCTGGCTGATGGCCGAGATGCTGTTGTTCTTCATCCCGGCACTGATGAGCCTGCTCGACTACGGCAGCCTGGTGCGCGAGGAAGGCTGGCGCATTCTGCTGGTGATTGCCGTGAGCACCCTGATGGTGATGGTGGTGACCGCCGTCACCGTCGAACTGGTGTGCCGCTGGAGGTTGCGCCATGAGCCTTGAACCCATGCCCCTGTTCTGGCTGGCGCTGACCTTGCTCGCTTACCTGGGCAGCCGCTGGCTGTACCGGCGAACCGGGCGTTACCTGGTGTCGCCGCTGATTCTGGTGCCCGCCTTGCTGCTGGCGGTGGCTGTGCCCCTGCACACCGCCTATGCCGAATACGCCCGCAATACCCACTGGCTGATGAGC
The DNA here is from genome assembly GCF_002438125.1 of Pseudomonas sp. UBA6315. Lineage (NCBI taxonomy): Bacteria > Pseudomonadati > Pseudomonadota > Gammaproteobacteria > Pseudomonadales > Pseudomonadaceae > Pseudomonas > Pseudomonas sp. UBA6315. The sequence goes on along the minus strand of NZ_DJTF01000070.1, from coordinate 55,288 downwards.
GTGCTGGGCCCGGCCACGGTGGCGTTCGCCGTGCCGATCTGGCAGCAGCGGGCGATGCTGGCGCGCGATTGGCCGGCGTTGCTGCTCGGCATGCTGGCCGGCAGCACGGCGTCGATCGCCAGCTCCTGGGGCCTGGCCCACCTGCTGTCGCTGGATGCCGCGACCAGCCTGTCGCTGGTGCCGCGCTCGATCACCACGCCGTTCGCCATGCCGCTGGCCCATGACCTGGGTGGCGTGCCCGAGCTGACCGCCGTGTTCGTGATGTTCACCGGGGTGCTCGGTGCCCTGTTCGGCGGTGTGCTGCTGCGCTGGCTGCCGCTGCGCTCGGCGCTGGCGCGGGGGGCGCTGTTCGGTGTTGGCGCGCATGGCGCCGGCGTCAGCCGCGCCCACGAAGTGGGCCGCGAAGAAGGTTCCGTGGCCGGCCTGGTCATGGTGCTGACCGGTTTGCTCAACCTGTTCGCCGCGCCCCTGCTGGCGATGCTGCTGTGACCGTTCGTGCCACTGACTCGCTCAGTCATCAAGCTGGCTGGCAACGCAAGTTTCAGCGAGGGGGCGCCTGATTAGACTCGGCCTCGACACAGAGAGCACATGTATGTGCCGAGGTGACACGCAATGACCGCAGCCTTGCCCAACACCCTCAAGCGCTAGACAACCGGGACGAATACGATGCCATTGGCCGAGATACCATTGTGCGTCTGGCGTACCCGGGGACAGAGTTTCACGTTCCGGGGCCAGAGCATCCGCTACTGGACCGCAGGGCAGGGAGAGCCCCTGCTGCTTCTGCATGGATTCCCCACCGCCAGCTGGGATTGGCACTACCTGTGGGCGCCGTTGACCCAGCATTTTCGCCTGATCGCCTGCGACATGCTGGGCTTTGGCGACTCGGCCAAACCGCTGGACCACGACTACAGCCTGCTGGAGCAGGCCGACCTGCAGCAGGCCTTGCTGGCCCACCTCAAGGTCGACGCGCCGGTGCACCTGCTGGCCCACGACTATGGCGGCAGCGTGGCCCAGGAGCTGCTGGCCCGGCACCACGAGCAGCGCGCCGACATCGCCAGCTGCGTGTTCCTCAACAGCGGCCTGTTCCCGGAAAGCTGCCAGGTGCTGCTGGTGCAGAAGCTGCTGCTCAGCCGCTTGGGCTGGCTGTTCGGGCGCTCGTTCAAGCGCGATGACCTGGTGCGTAATGTCACGCAGATCTACGGGCCCTGCACCCACCCCAGCGAAAGTGCCCTGGACGACTGCTGGAGCCTGATTGCCGCGCACGGCGGTACCCGCATCCTGCACAAGCTGGTGAGCTTCGTGCCCGAACGCAGGGCCCAGCGCGAGCGCTGGGTCGGTGCGCTGCGGGCCGACGGTGTGCCCCTGCGCATGATCAACGGCGTGGTCGACCCGCTGTCGGGCGCGCGCATGGTCGAGCGCTACCAGCAACTGGTGCCCAACCCGGACACCGTGCAGCTGCAAGGCATCGGCCATTACCCGCATACCGAAGCCCCGACGCTGGTGCTGCGCCATTACCTGGCGTTTCGCGAAAAGCTGCTCAGCTACCTGCCACGCAAAGTCGCCTGGTCCTGAGCCGCCGACCATCGTCCTGCGTTATCGCCTGGCATTCAGCGTGGGTGCGCTTGATTGTCCGCCGCCTGGGCGTTGGCCCAGACTCGCTGCATTCAACCTGACCTGGAGCCAAGGGCATGAACGAGCCGGTATCTGTGCAAGACCGTGTGGTGATCGTCACGGGGGCCGGCGGCGGCCTGGGCCGCGCCCATGCGCTGTTGTTCGCCGCGCGCGGTGCCCGGGTGGTGGTCAATGACCTGGGTGGCTCCAGCCACGGCGAAGGCGCCAGTGCTTCGGCAGCCGACCGGGTGGTGGCCGAGATTCGCGCCGCCGGCGGCAGCGCCGTGGCCAACCACGATTCGGTCAGCGATGGCGCGCGCATCGTCGAGCAGGCCCTGGACGATTTCGGCCGGGTCGATGTGCTGGTGAACAACGCCGGCATCCTGCGCGACAAGACCTTCCACAAGATGGACGATGCCGACTGGGAGCAGGTCTACCAGGTGCATGTCGAGGGCGCCTTCAAGGTCACCCGCGCCGCCTGGCCGCACCTGCGCGAGCAGAACTGGGGCCGGGTGATCTTCACCGCCTCCACGTCCGGCATCTACGGCAATTTCGGCCAGGCCAACTACGGCATGGCCAAGCTGGGCCTGTATGGTTTGACCCGCACCCTGGCCATCGAAGGGCGCAAGCACGGCGTGCTGGTCAACGCCATTGCGCCTACCGGCGGCACGCGCATGACCGAAGGGCTGATCCCGCCGCAGGTGTTCGAGCGCCTCAAGCCCGAGTTGGTCAGCCCGTTGGTGGTGTACCTGGGCAGCGAGCAGTGCCAGGACAGCGGGGCGCTGTTCGAAGTGGGCGGCGGCTGGATTGGCAAGGTGCGCTGGGAGCGCAGCCTGGGCGTGGGCTTTGACCCGCGTGAAGGCTTCACCCCGGAGCAGGTGGCCGAGAGTTGGGCGCAGATTGGCGATTTCGAAGGCGCGCTGCACCCGCAGGACAACATCCAGGCCCTGCAGCAGATGATGGCCAACCTGCAGAAGTATCCGCTGGCGTGATCGCCGCTTTTCACCGGGCATAAAAAAAGCCGCTGCAATCGCAGCGGCCAATCGAGACGTTAGATCAAGGAGCTTCAAAATCTACGTCGGTGAACCTCGCAAGCCTGAAGAGCTGGGGGGGTAGTGCCCTTCATGCCGGCCAGTGAGTTAAGAATAAGCGCTTGATCCTGTGGGAAAAATAGCCGCTTATGACATTCACCTTTACGTTTCGGGCAACAGTGCCCAGGCGCTTCAGGCCTGTGGCGAATGGCCCATGCGCCAGCTCGTGTCACGCGCTGCCGCCAGCAGGCGCTGGGCCGCCGGGCCATGTTCATCGGCATGGAAGATCGACGTCGGCCCCACCACGGTCATGACCGCAGCAATCTGCCCCAGGGCGTTGAACACCGGCGCCGACAGCGCATCGACGCCAGGCATCAGCAGGCCATGCACATGGTGCAGGCCACGATCGCGAATGCCGGCCAGCAGCGCTTCGTAGTCGGCGGCGGTGTGCTGCAGCGTGGCCAGTTCACGTTCGCGCAGGTCCACGGTTTCGCGTTCGGGCAGGTAGGCGGCAAACACCAGCCCGGTCGACGAACTGAGCAGCGGCAGCACCGAACCGATCTGGGTCACCACGGTAACGGCCCGCACCGCAGGCTCGATGCTCACCACCGTGGCGCCCTGGTTGCCCCACACCGCGATGAAGCAGCTCTCGTTGAGCGCGTCGCGCAGTTGCGACAGCGGCAGCGCCGCCACCTTCAGCACATCGATGCTGCCCAGCGCCGCCAGGCCCACGCGCAGCGCTTCACGGCCCAGCCCATAATGGTTGGTGGCCGCATCCTGTTCGGCAAAGCCACTGGCGATCAGCGCCTGCAGGTAGCGGTGCACCTTGCTCGCCGGCATCTGCACATGTTCGGCCAGGCGCGACAGCGAGGTGGACGGGGACAGCTCGGCGAGGGCCTTGAGGATGTCGGTGCCGACTTCCGCCGAGCGGACCTTCTGCTTGCCGGTGTCGGTGGGGGAGCTGGCTTTGGCCATGGGCGTGGAGGTTCCGGATTCTTCGAGTCGCGCCTTTATAGCTTGACGCCATGCAGGGAGCAAATTACGTTATTCGTAATCTGATTACGATAAAAACAAAACCCGGAGGCTTCGATGAACCGCGACACGTCCCCCGACCTTCAGTACCTGAGCGGCTTCGGCAACGAATTCGCCTCTGAAGCCTTGCCCGGCGCATTGCCTGTCGGGCAGAACTCGCCGCAGAAGGCCCCCTATGGCCTGTACGCCGAGCTGCTGTCGGGTACCGCGTTCACCATGGCCCGCAGCGAACTGCGCCGCACCTGGTTGTACCGCATCCGCCCCTCGGCCCTGCACCCGCGCTTCGAACGCCTCGAGCGCCAGCCCCTCGGCGGCCCGCTGGGCGCGGTCACCCCCAACCGCCTGCGCTGGAACCCGCAGCCGATCCCCAGCGAGCCGACCGACTTCATCGAAGGCTGGCTGCCGATGGTGGCCAACGCGGCGGCGGAAAAACCCGCGGGCGTGAGCATCTACATCTACCGCGCCAACCGCTCCATGGACCGGGTGTTCTTCAACGCCGACGGCGAACTGCTGCTGGTGCCCGAACACGGCCGCCTGCGCATCGCCAGCGAACTGGGGGTGATGGATGTCGCACCGCTTGAAATCGCGGTGATCCCGCGCGGCATGAAGTTTCGCGTCGAGCTGCTCGATGGCCAGGCGCGTGGCTACATCGCGGAAAACCACGGCGCCCCGCTGCGCCTGCCGGACCTCGGCCCGATCGGCAGCAACGGCCTGGCCAACCCGCGCGATTTCCTCACCCCGGTGGCGCACTACGAAGAAGCCGAAGGGCCGGTGCAGCTGGTGCAGAAATTCCTCGGCGAGCACTGGGTCTGCGAGCTGCAGCACTCGCCGCTGGACGTGGTCGCCTGGCACGGCAGCAACGTGCCCTACAAATACGACCTGCGCCGCTTCAACACCCTGGGCACGGTCAGCTTCGACCATCCCGACCCGTCGATCTTCACCGTGCTGACCTCGCCGACCAGCGTGCATGGCCTGGCCAACATGGACTTCGTGATCTTCCCGCCGCGCTGGATGGTGGCCGAAAACACCTTCCGGCCACCGTGGTTCCACCGCAACCTGATGAACGAGTTCATGGGCCTGATCGACGGCGCCTACGATGCCAAGGCCGAAGGCTTCGTGCCGGGCGGCGCTTCGCTGCACGGGGTGATGAGCGCCCACGGGCCGGATGCCGACACCTGCGAAAAAGCCATCGCCGCCGACCTTGCGCCGCACAAGATCGACAACACCATGGCCTTCATGTTCGAGACCAGCCAGGTGCTGCGCCCGAGCCGCGAGGCCCTCGAATGCCCGCAATTGCAGGCCGACTACGACAGCTGCTGGGCCACCTTGCCGAGCACCTTCAACCCGAACCGGAGATAACCGATGAACCAGACCGCCAATGCCCGTAGCTGGGTCGAGCATGCCAACGGGCACCGCGACTTCCCGCTGCAGAACCTGCCGCTGGGCATCTTCAGCCGCCCGGGTGAAGCGCTGCGCTGTGGCGTGGCCATCGGCGACGCCATCCTCGACCTCGAGGCGGTGCTGGCCGCCGGGCTGTTCGATGGCCAGGCCAAGGCCGCCGTCGAGGCGACCCGTGGCGGGGCGCTGAATGCCTTCTTCGCCCTCGGCCGCAACGCCCGCGTGGCGCTGCGCGAACGCCTGCAGGCGCTGTTGGGCGAGCACAGCGAGCACCAGGCTGCACTGGGCGCGGCGCTGTACCCGGCCAGCGATTGCCAGATGCACATGCCGGCCAAGGTCGGCGACTACACCGACTTCTACGTCGGCATCCAGCACGCCACCAACGTTGGCAAGCTGTTCCGCCCCGACAACCCGCTGCTGCCCAACTACAAATACGTGCCGATCGGCTACCACGGCCGCGCCTCCACCCTGCGCCCCTCGGGCGCCGACGTGCGCCGGCCGAAAGGCCAGACGCTGCCGGCCGGCCACAGCGAGCCGAGCTTCGGCCCCTGCGCGCGCCTGGACTACGAGCTGGAGCTGGGCATCTGGATCGGCCAGGGCAACGACATGGGCCAGGCCATCCCAATCGCCGAGGCCGAACAGCACCTGGCGGGCCTGTGCCTGCTCAACGACTGGTCGGCGCGAGATATCCAGGCCTGGGAATACCAGCCGCTCGGCCCGTTCCTGTCGAAGAGCTTCATCACCTCGATCTCGCCGTGGGTGGTGACGGCCGAAGCGCTGGCGCCGTTCCGCTGCGCCCAGCCGGCGCGCCCGGAGGGCGACCCGCAGCCACTGCCGTATCTGCTCGACCCACGCGACCAGGCCAGCGGCGCCTTCGATATCGAACTGGAAGTGCTGCTGCTCACCGAGCGCATGCGCGAGCAGGGCCTGCCGGCCCAGCGCCTGGCACTGAGCAACACCCTGAACATGTATTGGACAGTGGCGCAGCTGATCGCCCACCACAGCGTCAACGGCTGCCAGTTGCAGCCTGGCGACCTGTTCGGTTCGGGCACCTTGTCCGGTGCCACGCCCGACGCCTTCGGCAGCCTGCTGGAGACCACCGTGGGTGGCAAGCAGCCGGTGGAGCTGGCCAGTGGCGAGCTGCGCAAGTTCCTCGAGGACGGCGACGAGATCATCCTGCGCGCCCGCTGCCAGCGCGATGGCGTGGCCAGCATCGGCTTCGGTGAATGCCGCGGCAAGATCATCGCGGCCAACTGAGGGGGCAGGGCCATGGAGCTGTACACCTATTACCGTTCCACCTCGTCCTACCGGGTGCGTATCGCCCTGGCGCTCAAGGGCCTGGATTACCAGGCCCTGCCGGTCAACCTGCTCAAGGGCGAACAGCGTGGCAGCGACTATGTCGCGCTGAACCCGCAGGGCCGGGTGCCGGCCTTGCGCACCGACGGCGGTGAGCTGCTGGTGCAGTCGCCGGCGATCATCGAGTACCTGGAGGAGGCTTATCCACAGCCTGCGCTGTTGCCGGCGGGTGCCGAGGCGCGGGCCAAGGTGCGCGGTGTGGCGGCCATCATCGGTTGCGATGTGCACCCGCTGCACAACGTCAGCGTGCTCAATGAGCTACGCCGGCTCGGGCATGACGAGGGGCAGATCAATCAGTGGATCGGCCACTGGATAGGCCAGGGCTTGGCGGCAGTGGAGCAACTGATCGGCGACCGGGGTTTCTGCTTCGGCGATGAGCCGGGCCTGGCCGATGTGTACCTGATCCCGCAGCTGTACGCGGCCGAGCGTTTCAACATCGACCTGGCGGGCTACCCGCGCATTCGCCGGGTAGCGGCGTTGGCAAGCGAGCACCCGGCCTTCGCCAAGGCGCATCCGGCCTGCCAGGTGGACACGCCCGCTTAGTGAAGCGAGTGGTTGGCTGTCGGGAGCTTGCCGATCCGTTCGGACAGCTTCAGGCGCTGCACCGGGTCGTCGGTCAGCAGCAGTGCATGTTCCAGGTCGAAGCGCTCGGCCTGCGGGCAATCCAGGTGCTGGTACAGCGATGCGCGAGTCATGTAGTCGCTGACCTGCACCGGGCCCAGTTGCATGACGCGCTCGGCGTCGATCAGCGCAGCCAGGTGGTCGTCGTTGCTGATGTGCAGCTGGCGCAGGTTGCGTGACAGGCGCTGGAGCATCTGCATCGGGCTGGCCGCGCGCAGGTGCTCGGCGGTCAGCGGCACATGCGGGCCGAACTGGCGTGCCAGCAGTTCGCGGCAATCGTTGGGGTACAGGCGCCGGCCGCCGCAAGGGTCGAGCAAATGATCGGCACCCGGCACTCGCAGCAGGAAGTGCCCGGGGAATGCCACGCCTTCCAGCGGTATCGACAGGCGGCGGGCCAGCTCCAGGGTGATGATGGCCAGTGCCAGGGGTTGGCCGCGGCGGCGTTGCAGCACCTTGTCCAGCAGTGCTGCCTGTGGGCGCAGCGGGTGAAATTCGTCTTGCTGGAAGCCCAGCGCGGTGAGTTGGCGCAGCAGCGGCTGCGCCAGTTCGCTCAGTGGCAGCATCGGCAGGCGGGTACTGATCTCACGCTGCAGCTCATGCAAGCTGGCAATCGCGCTCGCGGGCTCGGCCTTGCGGTCGTGCTCGGTGGCAATCCACAACGCGGCTTCAAGCAGGGCGACAGGTTCGCGTTCCAGGCAGGCCAGGCAGGCTTTACGTGGGTTCATCGGGGTTCTCCACACACCCTTGAGTATTAGCCCCGGCGCCGGCATTCGTCCAGTGGTCCGCCCGGCGTGCCGGCGATGGCCGCGTGCCTATACTGGTAGGAGCACCTCGTTGGGGAGCCCGTCGATGTTCGCGCTGATGCAAAGCACCCGTACCCAGTCGCTGCACCTGTTTATCGACCCGCCCACTGGCCTGAAGGCCGTGGTGGCGATTCACAGCGAGCACCTGGGCCCGGCAATGGGCGGTTGCCGCTATCTGCCCTATGCCGATGACGAAAGCGCCATGACCGACGCTATCCGCCTGGCCCAGGGCATGAGCTACAAGGCAGCGCTGGCGGGCCTGGCGCTGGGCGGCGGCAAGGCCGTGATCATGCGCAACCCGCATGTGGAAAACCGCGCGGCGCTGTTCGAGGCGTTCGGCCGTTTCATCGATACCCTGCAGGGGCGTTTCATCATTGCCGTGGACAGCGGCACCTCGACCCTGGACATGGACTGCATCGCCCAGAGCACACCCCACGTCACCAGCACCACGGCCTCCGGCGACCCCTCGCCGCATGCGGCCATGGGTGTGTTCGCCGGCATCCGTGCAACCTCCCAGGCGCGCCTGGGCAGCGGCAACCTCGAAGGCCTGCGGGTGGCGGTGCAAGGGCTGGGCAATGTCGGCTATGCCCTGGCCGAGCAGCTGCACGCCGCGGGCGCGGAACTGCTGGTGAGCGATTTGGACCCCGGGCGCGTGCGCCTGGCGGTCGAGCAGTTCGGTGCTCACCCGGTCACCAATGATGCCTTGATCAGTACCCCCTGCGATATCTTCGCGCCGTGCGGGGTAGGGCCGGTGCTCAATGGCCAGAGCGTGATGCAACTCCGCTGCGCAGCCGTGGCCGGGGCGGCGAACAACCAGCTGACCACCTTGCAGGTGGCCGACCAGCTGGAATCACGCGGCATCCTGTATGCGCCGGATTACGTGATCAATGCCGGTGGGCTCATCTACGTGGCGATGAAGCACCGCGGCGAAGACCTTGGCACCATCACCGCGCACCTGGCGCGCATTCCCTCGCGGCTGACCGAAGTGTTCGCCCACGCCCAGGCCGAGAAGCGCTCGCCGGCGCGGGTGGCGCAGATGCTCGCCGAGCGCCTGCTGTACGGCTGACAAGCACCTGGCAGCGCTTATTGCGCAGCGCCCCCTTCGAGCAGCTCGGCCAATGCATCCGGCTGGCTCTTGAACGCCCGGGCGAACACGTCACGGTTCTTGGCCATGTAGATGCCGGCTTCCTCGACTTGCTGCTCGGTCAGCGACGGCACTGCCTTGTGCAATACCTCGGCCAGGCGCTCGGCCAGCTCGAGCATCTTGTCGTGACGATCTGCTTCGGCCTTATCCATGAACAAGCGCTCCGGGTCGCGGCTGCTGCGGTACACCACTTCGACGGCCATTCATCACCTCTGTGCCTTTTTGCGGTTGGTTGATCGATTACTGTATGCGCATACAGTAATGGCCCGGCGCCCCAGGCGCAAGCCTTGCTGCAAAAAAGCCTAGCCCACAGGTGCCTTGCGGCAATCGGCCGCCTTCCAAGGCGAGGGCCTGGCCCTTTAACTGCATGGCACAAGCGTCACAGAGTTGGCGCATCATCTTCAGGTCGTATCGGGGGAGTTGGACATCGTGAACATCAAATGGGCTGAAAAGCTGCGCAAGGGGCTGCATGGCTCGGCCGATTCGCTGGGCAATCTGTGCGTCGAGGGGTTCCACTACCTGGCGCTGTTCGGCATTGGCGCCATCACCGCCTATGCGGCAGTGGTGACCTTCCTCGACATGCTCGGCAAGGGTGGGGTCAGCGTCGATGACATCCTGCTGCTGTTCATCTACCTGGAGCTGGGGGCGATGGTCGGGATCTACTTCAAGACCAACCACATGCCGATCCGCTTCCTGCTCTACGTGGCGATCACCGCGCTGACGCGCCTGCTGATCGGCGATGTGTCGCACCACAAGGCTCCGGACGTGGGCCTTCTGTACGTGTGCGGCGGCATCCTGCTGCTGGCCTTCGCGATCCTGGTGGTGCGCTACGCCTCCTACCGCTACCCGTCGACCAAGGTGCTCGATGCCAATGGCAAGGAAGTCGAAGACGGCAAGTGAGGGGCTAGCTATCTAGGCCCGAGGTTTGCGGCCTGCCGTGTTGAATCTTCGCCGGCGCCCAGCAACGAATCGTGACATCGGGTCGCGATCGAGGGGCGCTGGAGGAGAACAGCAATGAACGTGACCACCGAACAAGTCCATGCCCACCTCAAGTACGCGCTCAAGCTTGACCCTGAAGCCGTGCATGTCACCGAAGTCGCCGACGTCGTCCAATTGCGCGTGGTGGCTAGCCGCACACTGGTCGACGAGTCCATCCACTGGCTCAAGCAACAGCAGGAACCGACCTACGACCCGGGCCTGTTCGGCCTGTTCCATAAACCGCACACCTTCGACAGCGCGCACCGGTTCAAGGGCCTGGTCCTTGCCGACCTGGAGCGTGAAATCGGGCGGATGCTGGCGACCTTGGGCTGACGCTCAGTTGGCGATGCGCGCTGCCGCGAATGGGCGTGCGCCAGGGGCCGGCTCGCGGGTCAGGGCCGCGAGCACCTGCAGCGGGTTCTGTCCCAGCTCGATGGCCAGGCCCAGGCGAATGCTGTCGATGACCCGCTGCAGGCGCAGCGGGTCATTGCGTTGGGCTTGAGTGATCAGGCGCTTGGCGACCACGCCGGCGTCGTCGGAAAGGGTCAGCATGATGCTGCCGTCCAGGCGTTCGATGCTCAGGTTGACCCGGTATTCGGGGGCGAAGGCGGCGCTGATCTGATCGAATGGGTTGTGCATGGCCCAGCTCTGCAAAGTTGACTGCAGAAGTTGACCGGGCAAACGCCGGGTTGGTTCAGGGCCATTGATCGGCACCTTCATGCAAGGGGTAAGGCAATACGCCATCACCGCGACTACACTCCTTTGACCGACGCTGCAAAGGCTGGCCCCAGGCCTGCAAAGGAGTGCCCCGTGGTTCCCTGTTCCGCTGCTCGTCAACGCGGCGCGATTGGCCTGATGGCCGTGACCACCCTGGCCATGGCCTTGCTGTTTCTGCTGGTGGTGCTCGACAGCGGCCGCCTCTACCTCGAACAGCGCAAGCTGCAACGCATCGCCGACATGGCGGCGCTGGAGGCGGCCGGCCAGTACGCCGTGTGCACCGGCAGCGGCCCGCAGGCCACGGCCATCGCCCGCACCGCAGCCACGCGCAATGGCCATGCCGCCGGCAACCCGCTGGTGGCCAGCTGCGGCTACTTGCAGACCGGCGCCAACAGCCTGCGCAGCTTCACCAGCGACAACACCCGCAACGAAGCGATCCGGGTGGATGTCAGCAACACCGTCACCACCAGCGTCGCCGGCGGTATCTACACCTTGATGCAAGGCGCCGGGGTGCCGCTGACCACCACCTTGCACGCCCATGCCGTGGCCTCCATGCCGTTGCCGCCGCAGGCCATGCTGAGCATCCGCACCACCCTGGCCACGGTGGATTCACGCCAGTCGGTGCTGCTAAATGCCCTGCTCGGCGCCCTGGGCGGCAGCGTGCAGCTGGACCTGGCCGGCTGGAAAGGCATCGCCGCCACCGACCTGAACCTGCTCAAGTACCTCGACCAACTGGCCATCGACCTCAACCTCAAGGTGGGTGACTACAAGCAATTGCTCAATGCCAACGCCACCGCCACGCAGCTGCTGCAAGCGGCGGTGAAGGTGCTGCAGCAAAGTGGCGCGGCGGTCGATGTGGTGACCAACCTGGGCAAGCTGGCGCTGGGGGCCGGCAACAGCACCTTGCTGCAGCTGGGCGATATCCTCGATATCCAGAACGGCACGGCGCAGGCGGGCCTGGATGCCAGCATCCAGTTGCTGCAGCTGGTGCAGGGGGTGATCCAGCTGGCGGCGAGCGAAAGCGCCGCCAACGTCGACCTGCCGCTCAACGTGCTCGGCCTGGTCAATGGCCGGGTGCGGCTGAAAGTGATCGAGCCCCAGCAGATCTCGGCCGTCGGCGACCCACGCAAGGATGAGCTGAGGGTGCATACCGCCCAGGTGCGGGCGATGATTTCGCTCGACCTGCCACTGCTCAACTCCGTGCTGGGCCTGGTCAACGCGGTGCTCGACCTGGCCGCGCCACTGACCAACGTACTCGGCAACCTGCTCAGCCTGAACCTGGCCGCGACACTGGATTCGGTGTTCTGCCTGCTGGGCGTGCCGTGCACGGTCACCGACATCGTCCTGGTGCCCGACAAGCTGCAGGTGGACATCGGCCTGGAGGTCGCTGAAGCCACCACACGCCTCGACCCGAAAGCGTCCAACACCTTCAGCTGCTCGCCAAAGCGGCTCACCACCCAGGCACAGAGCGCGGCGGCGAAAATCGCGGTGGGGCGCTTCGATTCCCCCACGGCGTTCTTCACCACCGGCACCACGGCGATCAAGGCCTTGCCGTTGATCGACATCGGCACCAAACGCTGTACCAAGCTGCTGATCCTCGGCACTTGCGAGCCGCGCGTGCCGTTCGCCGGTGGCGGCCTTGGCCTGCGTGTCGACAGCAAGCTGCTGGGCAGCGGCCCGCTCGAGCGCCCGCTGGTGTTCCAGGCACCGGGCAGCGAGCCGCCCAACATCGGCCAGCCTCCGGCCTACCTGAACATGCGCACGATCAACGACAACGTGGTCGGCAGCCTCAGCGACACCTTGCTCGGGGTGCAGATACAGGCGTTCAAACCCACGGTCAACAGCGGCCTGGGGGAGGTGCTGGTGATCGTTGGCAACGTGCTCTCCACGGTCAAAGGCATTCTCGAACCGCTGATCAAGAACCTGCTCAGCCCGCTGATCGACCCCTTGCTCAACGTGCTCTTGAAGGTGCTGGGCATCGACCTGGTCAACGCCGAAGTCGGCGCCAACCTCAGTTGCTCCAGCGGCCGTGCTCAGCTGGTCTTGTAGGCCGGCAAGAGCACGCGGAAACAGGCGCCTTCGCCGGTATTGAACACCTCCAGCCGGCCGCCCATGGCCTCGACGATGCCGTGGCTCACCGACAGCCCCAGCCCCGTGCCGGCCCCCGCCGGCTTGGTGGTGAAGAACGGTTCGAAGATGCGCTCGAGCAGGCGCGGGTCGATGCCGCCGGCGTTGTCCTGCACGTGCAGGCACAGGTGCTGCCCCTCGATGTGCTGGCTCACGCTGATTTTGGGTGTGGCTGCCTGCCGTTCCAGCAGGGCATCACGGGCGTTGACCATGAGGTTGATCAGCACCTGCTCAAGCTGGTCCTGGTGGCCGAGCACCTGCGGGCACAGCTGCGGCTGTTCGAGCTGCAAGGCCACGCCCTTGCCGCGCAGCCCCTCCGCCAGCAGCGCCACGGCACCGTTTACGGCGGCCCAGGCGGCAAATGCCTGGGTTTCGACCTCAGACCGCCGGCCGTAGGTGCGCAGGTGTTCGACCAGGCGTGCCGCGCGCTCGACCTGGGCGTCGATGCGCTGCAGCTTGCCGTTGAGGTAGTCGACATCCACCGCGCCGCTTTCCAGGCGCTTGAGGGTGTTGGCCACGGCCAGGCGCATCACGTTCAGCGGCTGGTTGATCTCGTGCACCAGCCCGGTGGCCAGCTCGCCGAGGGTCGCCATCTTGGCGCCTTGCAGCAGTTGCTGCTGGCTCTGGCGCACCTGCGTGTTGTCGCGGCCCACCGCTTGCACTTCCAGCAGCTGGCCCTGTTCATCGAACAGCCCGCGCTCGGCCCATACCCACCAGGCGTGCCTGTGCCCCGGCAGTTGCAGGCAAACTTCTGCGCTGCTCAATGGCTGCGCCGGGGTCAGCGTTGCCAGGCGCTGCACGAACGCCTGGCGCTGGCTGTCGGACATCCATTGCCCCAGGTTCATCTCGCCCAATTGCTCGGGCGTGCACTCCAGTTGCTCGGCCAGCGGCCGGTTGCCGAACAGCAGCTGCAGGTCAGGGCGGTAGCGGCAGATCATGGCCGGCGAGTCTTCCACCAGCACCCGGTAGCGTTCTTCGCTCTGGCGCACACGTTCGGCAGCCTCGGTGGCTTCGCTGACATCCAGCCACAGGCCGACCACCTCGACCGGCTGGCCCAGGTCGTCGCGCAGCAGGCGCGCCTCGTCCAGCACCCAGTGGTAACCGCCCAGGTGATCGCGCAGGCGGTAGCGGCTGCGCACCTGGCCATCGCGCAGCAACCCACGGGTGCGCTCCAGCCACAGCGGGCGGTCGTCGGGGTGCACCGCCTGGCCGGGTTGGCGCGCCAGTTCGCTGTCCTTGGCCCAGCCGAGCAAGGGCATCAGGCTGTCGCTGAAGAACTCGCTGTGCAGGGCGCCGGCGGCGTAACGCTGGATGTAGATCACTGCGGGCGAACTGGCGATGAGGTTTTCCAGCCGGGCGCGGGCGGCATTGGCTTGAAGCTCCTGGGCCTTGAGTGCGCTGATGTCGAGCACAAAACCCTGGACCTGGCGGCCCTGCAGTTGCCCCACCCAGTGCAGCCAGCGTGGGCTGGCCGCGCTGTCGGCCTCCGGCAGGCGCAGGTTGAGGCTCAAGGCGACGCCGTCGCGGGCTTGCTCCAGGGCCATGTGCGCGGCCTCGCGGTCGGCCGGGTGCAGGTGCAGCAGCCAGCGCTCGAGGCTGACCTCGCAGGGCAGGCCGAGGCTGGCGGCCAAGGCCGGGTCCAGGCGTAACGGACCCTGCAGCGGCCATTCCCACCAGCCGGCGCCCAGTTGCCGTTGCAGCTCATCGAGGTGGCGCGAGCGTTGCTGCAACTGCACCTGGCGCAGGCGCGCCAGCAACGGCTCGACCAGCGCCTGCAGCAACAGCGTGGCGGCCTCCGGCGCAGGCACCGAAGGCGCCCCGGCACACAGCAGCCAGGCCTGGACGTGGTGGCCGTGGCTGTACGGCAGCAGAACCAGCGGCGCCCCTGCGCACAATGCCTGCCACTGGGGCGAGTCGGGAGCCACGTGCTGAAAGCGTGCAGGCAGCGCCTGCAGCCAGGGGTGCAGGCGTTCGTCATCGGGCCACGGCCAGTCGCCTTCGCTGCTGGCATAGGTGCGCCAGCCGGCGTCGTCCGCCAGCAGCAGCCGCAGCGCGCCGGCCTGCCAGTGCATGGCCAGGTGCTGCAGTTGCTCGGCGCTGGTCTGTGCCAGCCAGGGTTCGCTGCAGTCGCGCACGGCCTGGCTGATGTCGGCGGCCAGCTGGCGCAGGTTCAGCCACTGGTCCTGCTGGTTGCCCTGGCGCAGCAGGTCGCCGGTATCGAACAGCTGCAGCATCCAGCCGGCTGCGTTGCGCTGCAGCGAGCCTCGGGTATGCAAGGTGTGGCCGTGCACGGTGTGAAAATCCAGGTCCAGCGCCTGGCCTTGCCAGTCGGCGGGCTCACCTTCGAGCACCAGCCAGCTGTGCTGGCACAGGTAGCTGTGCAGGCGCGTGGGGGCCTGTTCGGGCACTGCCAGCACACAGCGCAAGGGGCCGGACAGGCGCAACACCTGGCCGTGCGCGTCAAGCCATACCTGCAGGCCGACGGCCGCGGGCATTTCGGCGGCCGGCTCGGCGGCGTGGCTGCTCAGCCAGCGGTTGAATAGGCCGCTCACAGCTGCAGGCTCGCTTCGGCCTTCAGGGTTGCCGGCAACCTCGGCACTTCGCCAATCAACGGTATGACCAACTGCGGCAGGACGTTGGTCAGCTTGGCCTTGGGGTAGTTGATGGTCACTTTCAGCAGCTTGCTCGCATCCAGCTGCACCTGCGCGTCGCTGGCAGGCTGAAAGTCCAGCGCAGCGGGCATCCAGGCCAGTTGGTCGCGGATCACCTGGCGGCCAAGTACCTGCACGTCGTTGGCGTAGGTGGCGCTGGTCGGGTCCAGGGCAACGCAGCGGCGCACCGCCTCGCTGCTGGCCTGGTTGAACGATTGCAGCATCAGCATCGGCAGGGTGTAGCTGACCAGCCCGTAGAACACCGAGAAAAAGATCATGAAGACAGCGACGAACTCCAGGGCTGCCGCGCCTTTTTGCCGAGTTGCCGGGCCTGCTTGCATGCTTGCGTCTACCCTGACCATGAGTCCTGAGTAACAGCATAGAACCGTTCGACGAACAGGGATGGCCAATTGCCAATATCTAGCGTTGCCCTGCTGGCGTGGCTTGCCCTGTGTGCCGGGCAAGACCTGCGGGAGCGGCAGATTTCCAACCTGCTCACCCTGGGCATCGCCGCGTGCGCGCTGGCCTGGCTGCTGGTGACCGGGCGCAGCTGGGTCGGTGCCCAGGCCAGTGATGCCGGCTGGGCGCTGGCCATCGTGCTGCTGCTCACGCTGCCGGGGTACATGCTCGGGCGCTTTGGCGCCGGTGACGTCAAGTTGCTTGGCGCGCTGGCCCTGGCCACCAGCCAGGCGCACGTGCTGGGCACCTTCATCGGCGCCGGCGTGGCCTTGCTGGCATGGGCGCTCGCCCGGCGGCTGTGGCGGCGCGGGGCAGGGCAGGCGGGCGACAAGCAGCCGTTCGCGCCCTGTGTGCTGGTGGGGTTCGTGCTGGCCAGTGCGTGCCTGGCGTGACAGGGCCGCTTCAGTTGTTGCTCGACTTCACCCGCTCCCAGCGATAGAAGTCCGGGATGACGTATTTGTAGGTGTCCAGCCAGCGCTGCTTCGACAGGTCACGCTCGCGTGCCGTCTGCACCTGCAACTTGGACGATGCCTGCTCGCCACTGGACTGCACCTGCAGCAAGGTTTCGGTCGCCGTCAGCGTAGACGGGCGCTGACGCGGGGTGTCGTCGGCCCAGGCCAGAGAGACGCTGGCGCAGCAGGCCAGCAGCATCGCAGAGCGGATCATCAGCATCGCCGTTCCCTCAGTTGACCATTTCGGTGGCGCGAGTGGCCGAGGCCAGCGGCCCGCGCCCGTTGGCCTTGATCTGGCTGGCGCGGTCCTGGGCCTGGGCGAACTGGTCGGGCTTGAGCCGCAGCCGCCCGACCAGGTCGGTGGCTTGCTGCCAGTTGTCCTGCAGCAGCGACAGGGTCACCAGGTTGACCGCCGGCAGCGGGTTGTCGTCCTTGAGCTCGACCGCCGTGAGGAACTCGAAGCGCGCCTGTTCATAGCGCCCCAGGTTCATCAATACGACGCCCAGGTCGTTGCGCACGCGCTCGTCGGTCGGCGCAAGGTGCGCCGCCCGCTGCAGGTTCTGCAGGGCCTGCACGTCATCGCCGCGGGCCGAGGCCAGCTGGCCAAGGCCGTGCTCGCCTTCGGCGGCCAGGCAACCGCCCAGCAAGCTGCGGTACAGCGGCTCGGCCTCGCTGCGCCCGAGCAGGCGGGAAACCCGGGCTTTGCGCAGGCGCACCTGGTCGAGGTTGTTCGGCAACTGCTCCAGGTGGGCAAGGCTTGCATGCGGGCGGCCTTCGTTGAGCATCTCGTCGGCCAGGTTCAGCGACAGTTGCTGGTCGGCGTCGGGCTTGGCGCAGCTGGTATTGCCGAACAGCTGGCGCAGCCCCTCGGGTTGTTGCCCGGCGCAACCGGCCAGCAGTAGCAGGCTTGTGAACAGCAGGATCGCTTTCATCCAATCTCCTCAGGGGCTCAAGGCCCGCGCCAGTGCAGAAAACCCCGGCCCGGCCAGGACGATGAGCAACGCCGGGAAGAGGAACACCATCATCACCGCCGACATCTTTGCCGACATCTTCGAGACCCGCTCCTGCATGCGCGTCAGGCGCCGGTCGTCGAGCAGGTCTTTGAGCGCCAGCAGCGACTTCATCGCGCCACTGCCCTGGGTCAGCAATTGCTGGAGGATCACGCAGGTGTCGGTGAATTCGTCCACGGCCAGCACGCTTGCGGCCTTTTCCAGCTCCGGCCCGAGCGCCAGGCCCGAGTCCACCCGGTGCAGGACCTGGCGTAGCTCTTCGCTGATTTCCGGCACCAGCGCCCGGCCTTCCAGGCTCAGCACGCGCAGCGCCTGCTCCACCGCAAGGCCCGTCTCGAAGAGGATGCGCAGCAGCGGGATCATCAGGCTCACTTCCAGGGCAATGCGTTGCTGGCGGCGTTTTGCCGCGCTGGCCAGCAGGCGCTTGGGCAGCAGGTAGCTGGCGCCCAGCGCGCACAGCGGCCAGATCAGCCAGTGCATGCCTTCACCGCTGCTGACCCCTTGCTGCAGCAGCACGGTCAGCAGCACCGTCAGCAGCGGCAGGCCCAGCTGCACCGCGGCGAACAGCGCCCGCTGGCGGCTGCGGCGCCAGCCCACACGCTCGAGCAGGGCCTGGCTTTCACCGTCGAGCTTCTGCAGGCGCTGGCCAAGCCGGCTGCTGCCCAGCCAGTGCAACCAGTCGCCCAGGCGCTCATCGCGGGCCAGGCGCCCTTGCAGGCGCCTGCCGATCAGGTAGCGGGCGCGCAACTGGCGGGCGGCCTGCAGGCCCAGCAGGCAGGCCGCGAACAACAGGCACAGGGCGCAGATCAGCAAGGCCATGTTCAGAGGCTCCTCATCATGCGCCACAGCACCAGGCAGCCCAGCACCTGCAGGGCGAACGCCAGCAGCAGCATCAGCTGCCCGGCGCTGTCTTGCCACATGGCCAGCAGGTAGCGCGGGTTGGCCATCAGGAAATAACCGGCCATGCACAGCGGCAAGGCGCCGAGAATCATCGCGGTGATGCGGGTTTCGCCGGTCATGGCCTTGAGCTGGCGGGCGCCTTGTTCACGCTCGCGGATCAGCTTGATCAGGTTTTCCATCAGCTCGCTGGTGTTGCCGCCATAGCGTTGGTTGATGCGCAGGCCCATGGCGAACAGGCGCAGTTCGTCCTGGTCGTACAGCTCGGCGAATTCGTTGACCGCATCGTCCAGCGGTACGCCCAGCTGCACGTTGCGCCGTACCCGGGTCATGGTCGAGCGCAAGGGTTCGCGGGTGCCATCGATGCCACCGAGCACCGCGTCGTTGAGCGTGCGCCCGGCCTTGAGGCTGCGCACGCTGTAGTCCAGCAGCGCCGGCAGCTGCTCGACCAGCTGGCGCACACGCCGGCGGTACAAGGCGCTGAGGGTGAAGTAGCCCAGCAGCGGCATGCTCACCAGCACCATCAGGGCGGCGATCCAGCCGCCGGCCAGTAGCGCCAGGAGCACCAGGCCCAGCCAGGCCAAGAGCCAGCGTTGCGGTTGCCAGTCGCTGGCGCCAAGCCCTGCACGCTGCAACATTGGCTCGAGCCAGTCGCGCCGCGCATTACCGCTGCGCACCACCTGCAAGGCCTGGCCCAGGCGCTGCAGAATGCGCTGTTCGCTGCGCTTGTACAGGCCCTTGCGAAACAGCAGCAGCGACACGCCCAGCAGCAGGGGCGACAGCGCCAGCAGCAGGGGGCCGATCACGGCACACCTTCGGTGCGCAGCTTGCTGCCGGCAGGGTTGGGCGCTTCGCGCAAAAAGACGTCGCCGCCGCGGCGGTCGAGGCGGAACAGGGTGTTGGTGACGTACACGTCGTCGCGCACGCCCACCACTTCCAGCACCTCGCTGACGCAGCGCCGGCCATCGGGCAGGCGGGTCAGCTGGATCACCACATCCAGCGCTGCGCAGATCATCTGGCGCAAGGTCTTTTCGGCGATCTGCCGGCCGCTCAGGCCAACCAGGGTTTCCAGGCGCAGCAGGGCATCCTGGGCGGTGTTGGCGTGCACGGTGCTCATCGAGCCGTCGTGCCCGGTGTTCATCGCGGTGAGCACATCGAGCACTTCGGTGCCACGGATTTCGCCGAGGATGATGCGGTCCGGGCGCATCCGCAGGGCGTTGCGGATCAGTTCGCTGGCCTTGATTTCGCCGTGCCCCTCGGCATTGGGTGGGCGGGTTTCCAGGCGCACCACGTGGGGGTGGTGCAGCTGCAGTTCGGCCACGTCCTCGATGGTGACCAGGCGCTCGCGCGGGGCGATCATCTGGCTGAGGATGTTGAGCAGGGTGGTCTTGCCGGTGCCGGTGCCGCCGCTGACCAGGATGTTGCAGCGCCGGCCGACGGCGCGCTCGAGGAAGTCGAAGATGTGCTGGTCGATGGCCCGGGTGGCGAGCAGGTCGGCGCTCTTGAGCATGTCCTGGCGGAACTTGCGGATCGACAGGCACGGGCCATCCAGCGCCACCGGCGGGATGATCGCGTTGACCCGGCTGCCGTCGGGCATGCGCGCATCGACCATCGGCGAAGACTCGTCCAGGCGTCGCCCGAGCGGGGCGAGGATGCGCTGCATCACGCGCTCGACGTGGTGGGCGTCGATGAAGCGCAGGTCGGTCTGCTGCAACTGGCCGGCCCGTTCGACGAACACCCGATGCGGGCCGTTGACCAGGATTTCGGTGACGCTGCTGTCGCGCAGCAGCACCTCCAGGGGGCCGAAGCCGGTCAGCTCGTCGACCAGCTCTTCGGCCAGGCGCTCCATTTCGTAGCGTGACAACGCCAGGCGCAGCCGCGCCACGTAGTCGCCCACCTGCTCCAGAACGAACTGGGTCAGCGCCGGGCGCGCGCCTTCGAGCAGGTTGCGCCCGCTGTCTTCGATGGCGTCGATGGCAAAGCGGTGCAGGGCGCGCTTGAGCGCGTAAGGGTCGCCCGAAGCATGCTGCTGGCCGCCAAAGGGCTGGTCGCCGTTCATCTGCTGCCCCACAGCCGACGCAGCCAGGTGAAGGCCGGTGGCGAAAGGTTTTCCGAGCGCTGTGCCAGCCGTTCACCCAGGCTGCGCAAGGCTTGCGTGAGGTTTTCCCGCGGGGCCAGTTCGAACAGGCTCAGCCCTTGGTTCTTGGCGTTCAGGCGCAGCTCGGCGCTGTCGGGCATGACCTTGAGCAGCGGCAGGGCGTAGCGCTTGGCCAGGCTTTCGGGGTCGGGGGCGACGTTGTTCAGGTGGCGGTCGACCAGCAGGCTGGCGTGCTCCAGCTTGATGCCATGGTCACGCCACAGCTCGAGCACTTCCAGGTTGCGCCGGCAGTCGAGGATGTTCTGGTCGGTGTAGACGATCAGCTTGTCGCAGTGGCTGACCAGGGTGCGCAGGGCTTCGCTGTCGGCGTGGCCGGTCAGGTTCACGACGATGTGCTGGAAGTGCTGGCGCAGGGCACTGAGCAGCATGTACAGCTCGGCGGCGCTGGTCTGGCGCAGCGGCTCGTCGTTTTCGGCGCAGGTGAGCAGGCGCAGGCCTTTCTTGTCGCGGGTGAAGGCGCTGTCGATCAGCGTGGTATCCAGCCGGCGCAGGTGGCGCAGGGCATCGCCGAAGTAGAACGACGCCTCCAGCCCAAGCAGGGCCAGGCTGTCGCCGCGTGGCATGCCCAGGTCGAGCAGCAGCGTCTGTTGCCCGCTTTCCTGCACCACCCGCGCCAGGTGGGTGGTCAGCAGCGCGCCGTCGGCGCCGGTCTGCGCACCGTACAACACGGTGAGCCCGCCCAGGGTGGGGTTGCTGGTGACGGTGGGCATGCGCTTGCCCAGGCGCCGTACCAGCCCGGCCACCTCGCTGGCGCGCGAGCCGTAGGCGACGAAATCGCGGGCGCCGGCGCGCATGGCGTGCAGCACCAGCTGGTTGTCCATGCCATCGCCCAAGGCGACGATGGCCAGCATCGGCTTGGCTTCCAGCACGCCTTCGATCAAGGCGCACTGGTGAACCAGCTGTTCACGGTCAAGGCCGATGAACACCAGGTTGCTGAAGGTCGCGTTGACCAGCGCCAGCAGCTCGTCGAGGTTGCCGGCGTTGGCGCCTATCACCTGGCCCAGCGGCGCCAGCGCGGCCTGCAGCCATTGCAGGTCCTCTTCGTTGCGGGTGATGCCGAGGAAGGTCTGGTTGAGGCTCTCGTTCATTGTGATAACCCGCTGCCGCCATCGAAATTGCCGTTTTCCATGAAGAACAGCCGGCCCCAGCTGGGGTCGTAGGTGCGCAGGCCTTCGCCGGGCAGCTGCGGCAGCCGGGCATTGGCGGCCAGGGGCTGGACCAGGTGCGGGGTGACGATCATCAGCAGCTCGGTTTCCTGGCGTACCAGCGACGACTGGCGGAAGAACGCGCCCAGGATCGGCAGGTTGCCCAGCCCTGGGAGCTTGTCTACCGAGGAGCGGGTGTCGTTGCTGACCAGGCCGCTGATGATGAAGCTCTCGCCATCGGCCAGCGAGATGCTGGTGTCGGTACGCCGCACGCTCAGCCCCGGCACCAGCGTGCCGGCGATGTTCACCGCGTTGTTGTAGTCCAGTTCGCTGACTTCGGGGGCGATCTTCAGGGTGATGCGGTCGCGGCTGACCACCGTTGGCGTCAGCGCCAGGCGCACGCCGAATTCCTTGTACTCGATCGAGACGTTGTCGCTGCCGGCGCTGGGCACCGGGATCGGAATCTCGCCGCCGGCCAGAAAACTTGCCGTCAGGCCGCTGAGCACGGTCAGGCTGGGGCGCGCCAGGGTGTAGGCGAAGCCGCTGTTCTCCAGGGCGTTGATGGCCGCCAGGAATCGGCTGCTGCCGCCGCCCCAGACGATATTGAACACACCGTCGTCGAGCGGGATGGCTGGGCGGGTGATCGGCACCGCGCCGGGTGTCACCGAGGTGCCCGGTACCGTGCCGGGCGAGCCGATCAGGCTGTTGTTCGAGCCGCTGAAGAACAGGCGGGCGCCGGCCTCCTTGTACTTGCTGCGGCGCACTTCGACGAAGCGGATGTCGGCCTGGACCTGGCTTGGCAACTGCGCATCCAGCGAGGGCGGCAGGCCACCCTCGGCCATGTCGACGCTGGCCCGGCCCTTGACGAACAGCATGGCCCGGTGCGGCGTGGGGGCGCAGGCGGTCCACAGCATCAGCGTGGTATTGCCCGGGCCCACGGCGGTCACCAGCACGGCGCGCTCGCCACTGGCCTGCACATCGGCCACCTTCGGCTCGCCGACGGCCACCCGGCTGATCGCCAGCGGCAGGCGCAGCTCTTGCTGCAGGCCTTCGTCCATTTCGATCACCGAGGGTAACTGGGCGTAGGCCTCGCACCCCTTGCCCGCAGCATGGGCCTGGGCCAGCACGCCGGTCAGCAGCAGCGCGAGGCACGCACGGTGGAAGACTCGTGTTGAACTGCAATGCTCGGAACTGCGCATACTGCATCCTTGCCGTGTCAGGGGGTGTTTTTCTCGCCAGCGGCCTGTGCGCCCCGGATCACCTGCATGCCCGCCACCGCGGTGACGGCGGCGGGTTTGCTCAGGGGCGCCTGGGACAGTTGGCTGAAGCGGTAGAGTTCACGGTTGAGGGTTTCAACCTGGGGTTGGTTATCGTGCTCGGCCCAGTAACTGGCCAGGCGCTGTTCGTCGGCGCTGCGCACGGCCAGGCGCAGGGTGCCGACCTGGGCCGCCAGCATCAGGCGGCTGGCGAAGGCTTCGGGCACGGCCAGCACCACGGTGCGGGTGCCGGAGGCCATCACCGGGTTGCCCTGTTCGCGGCGCGCCTTGAGCGCTTCGGCGCTCTGCGCCGGGTGCCCGTCGTTGGCCACGCCCATCTGCTCGCCGATGCTCAGCACACGCAGGGCGGGCAACACGACCTGGGCCGAGGACTGCGGGTTGCTGGTGTCTTCGCGCAGGTACAGCAGCACATCCACATAGTCGCCGGGCGCCATCTGCCCGGCAGCACCGATGACTTCGTCCACGCCAATGGCAACGGCGCGTTCGTGGCTGCGGATCATCCGCGCCAGCGGCCCGCCGTTTTCGAAGCTGGATTCGTCCAGCCAGCTGCCGGCTGCCAGGGGCCTTGCGCTGGTGCGGCCGATGACCTGGTCGATGGCCTGGAACGCGCCGTCGGGTACTATCTGCAGGCGTTCGAGCAGCACGTCGTCTGCGCTGACCGGGGTATTGGCCGGGAGTGCCTTGCGCAGTACCACGATGGGTGAACGCAGCGGTTCAGGCGGTTGCGGGGGAGGGGCTGGCGCCGTGGCGATGGGTTGTTCAGCCGGGGTGGCGGCAGGCACGGGTTGTTCTGCGGGGCGGCTCAGCACGAAGCCCCAGTAGCCGGCCAGCAGTGCGCCAAACAGGAAGAGCGCAGCCAGAATCATGGTCATGCGACTGCTCATCTCTGGCCTCCCTGCTGTGAACGAATGCTGGCAAAAAGTTACTATTTCGCTATTGCACGTTAGTGCAACCATCGCCTTTCGCCATGAGGCTCGCGGGTTTTTTTAGCGTTTTTGGCTAAACCCAATCAAAACAGTTGGTTAAGTGAAGTCGCCGCATTAATCCCTAGGGATTATCACTAAATGACTAATGCTTTTTTATATTTGCGGTTGCCCCCAGCTTGGCGATTCTTTGATGGCAAAAGGGTGTCACTTTGACGCCATTGTCGCCGGCGATGACGCCGCAAGGAGCTGGTCATGAAACAGTTCGTCCGTCACTGCAAACAATTCCTGCGCCGTAAAGACGGTGCGTCGGGTATCGAGTATGCGGTCATCGCGGCGATGGTGGCGGTGGTGCTGGCGGGCTTCGTCACGCCGATCTCGGACAAGATCAAGACGATGTTCACCACCATCCAGGGAATTCTGTAACCGGCGCGCCGTTGCCGGTGTCGCCATCATCTGTGTGGATGAACAGGAGCCGAACATGCAGAACTCTTCCTCGCTTCAGCAAATTCTATTGGTGGATGATGAGGAAGAGCACCTGCTGGAGCTGGCCGAACTGCTGGAGAACGAAGGGTATTCGTGCCTGGCCGCAGGCTCGGTGAAAGCGGCCCTGCAGCTGCTCACGCTGCACCCCGACGTTGCCTTGGTGATCACCGACCTGCGCATGCCGGAAGAAAGCGGCATCGGCCTGATCAAGCGCATGCGCGATCACGTCGCCCGCCAGCATCTGCCGGTGATCGTCATGTCAGGCCATGCCGGCGCCGATGATGTGAGTGACCTGCTGCGCCTGCAGGTGCTGGATTTCTTTCGCAAGCCCATCTATTACGCACGCCTGCTGCAGACGCTGGACAACCTGTTCCCGCAGCCGCTGTTGCAGGTGGTCAAGTACTGAGCTGATTGCCCAGAAACGAAAAACGCCCGGCATTGGCCGGGCGTTTTTTTTGCTGTTGCAATCAGGCGTCGGGGTCGTTCAGCTCCAGGACGCCGCGCTTGCTGCGCAGTTTGCCGTAAAAATGCTCCAGCGCATTGTTCAGCTTGCTGGCGGCACCGTCGACCGCCTGGTCCAGCGAGGTGGCGGTGTGGGTCACGGAAATCGGTTGGTGGCCTTTGGGGCGAGCCTCCATCTGGCAACGTTTGTCATGCGGACCGGGTTTGGCACCGTTGTCGTCGCGCAGGTGCACCTCGATGCGGGTGAGGTCCTCCTCGTAACGTTCGAGCGTGGCTTCCAGCGTACTGCGGACCCACTCGTTGAGACGGATGTTGCCTTCGATATGGTTGCTGCTGTTGACCTGGATTTGCATGATTCAATCCTTATTCAGCTTGCTCGCATGGAGGCGTGCCTAGGCCCTTGAGGCCCCTGGAATTTCTTCGCCTCTTGACTCTAAGGTCAGGCAACCAGTGAATGATTTCAACCCTTTTCTGAAAATAAATTTCTTGTTGCAAATTGGGCCGCCAAGCGGCCCAGCGGTGCTTCAGAACTCCACCGAAGTCTGCACGTACAAGGTCCGCGGCTCATCCACGTACTTGCCCTTGTTGTTGTCATCGAACGAGCGCGTGTAGTACTCGCGGTTGAACAGGTTCTTCACCCCCACCGCCACTTTCAGGTTCGACAGCTGCGGCCCGAAGTCATACCCGGCGCGGGTGCTCACCAGCATGTAGCCCGGGATGCGCCCGGTGCTGCCATCGGCGCTCTCGGCGCTGGTGTTGGCGTTGTCGGCGTACTGGCTGCTCTGGAAGCTGCCATCGAGGTTCAGCTGCCATGGCCCCTCGGTGTAGCCCACGCCAAGGTTGCCCTTGTGGCGCGACGAGAACGGCACCTGGTTGCCTTTGTTCGGCCCGTCTTCGCGGATGGTGGCGTCGACGAAGGCGTAGCTGGCGTGCACGTCGAAGCCTGCCAGCGCCGGGCTGAGGCCATCGAGGGCATAGCGCACGCTGGTCTCGATGCCCTGGTGGCGGGTTTCGCCGCGGGCGATCACCGAGTCGTTGGTCTGGTTGCTTTCGTACTGGTTGTCGAAGTTGATCAGGAACGCGCCGATCTCGGCCTGCAGGTCGCCGCTGTCGTAGCGGGTACCGACTTCCCAGGTGCGCGCTTTTTCCGGTTTCACCTCGCCGCTGCTGACGCGGTTGGGCATCTGGCTGTACTGCACGCTGCCGAACGAGCCTTCGGTGTTGGCGTACAGGTTCCAGCTGTCGGTCAGGTGGTACATCACGTTCAGCGCCGGCAGCGCGGTGTTGTAGCTGCCCTGGTAGCGCTGGCCATTGAGCTTGTTGCTCTGCTCGGAGTCGATCATCTCGTAGCGCACGCCCGGGGTGATGGTCCAGCGGCCGATGTCGATGCGGTCATCCAGGTAGATGGCATGGGCTTCGGTGCTGCCGCGGGTGTCGCGGTCGTTGCGGCTGGCGGTGGTTGGCAGGTTGCCGTTGACCGGCTCGCGGTAGCGCAGTTCGTGGCCGGCTTCGTTGACGTAGCGGTAGCCGATGCCCAGTTCGTGCCAGCTCTCGCCCAGCGCCAGGCCTTGCGAGAAGCGGGTCTCGATGCCGCGTACCCAATATTCGCGCGGCGACAGCGAAACGAAGTTGCCCTGGTCCAGGTAGCCGCTGCGCAGGGTCTTGGTGAAGAAGCTGTTGACGCTGAACTGGCGCTCGTCCTGCTTGTGCTCGTAGCCGAAGTTGAACAGCGTGCGGCGGCCCCAGAACTTGTCCTTCAGGCGCGTCGACTGATACGGGTCGGCATCGAAGGCGGCGCTGCTCAGGCCGCCGGGCATCTGCGCTTCACCTTCGTAGTACTGGGCCATGGCATGCAGGCTGTTGGCCTCGTCGAGCTGCAGCTTGCCCTTGAGGATCAGGTCGTCGATCTGCGTGTCGCTGTGCTCGCGCCAGTCGCCGCCGCGCACGCCCGAGTACAGCAGCGCGCCGCCCAGGCCGTTGTCGTTGGTGCCACCGACCAGCAGGTTGGCGCTGTTCTTCAAGCCGTCCTGGCTGGACGACGGGCTGACCTGGTTCTGCATGGCGGCCTTGAAGGTCGCCTGTTGCGGGATGGCGCGGGTGACGAAGTTGACGATGCCGCCGACGTTCTGCGGGCCATAGCGCACGGCACCGCCGCCGCGCACCACGTCCACCGCGTCCATGTTGCCCATGCTGATCGGCGCCAGCGACAGCTGCGGTTGGCCGTAGGGCGCGAAAGGCACCGGTATGCCGTCCATCAGCACGGTCGAGCGCGAGGCCAGGCGCGGGTTGAGGCCGCGAATGCCGAAGTTGAGCGCCAGGTCGTGGCTGCCGGTGCCGTTGTTGTCCGGGGCGTTGACGCCGGGGATGCGGTTGAGCACTTCGCGCGCGGTGGTGGCGCCGCTGCGTTCGAACGCCTCGCGGCGCACCACGTCGCGGGCGCCGGGGTGCTCGAAGACGTTGTCCTGCTGGGCCTCGCCCAGCCAGTCGCCGACCACGGTCGAGGCGCCAAGCTCCACGGCGGCGGCGGGTGCCGACGCACCTGCCGGCTGCAGGCTGAAGGCGTTGTCGGCCTCCTGGCGCGCCTGCAGGCCACTACCACGCAACAGCGCCTCCAGGCCCTGCGCGACCTCGTACTTGCCCTCCAGGCCTTGGCTGGCAAGGCCTTGGGTCAGCTGCGAGGCGAACGAGATCAACGCACCGCTCTCGCGGCCGAACTGGTTCAGGGCATCCTCCAGCGAGCCTGCGCCGATGTGGTAGGTGCGTGCCTCGCCAGCCTGCAGGGCTGGGGTGGCAAGGCCGAGGCTGGTGGCCAGCAGCAGGGCGTGGACGAGCGGGGTAGGGCGCAGGGGCATCGAGCAGGGTCCTGTAAGAAGGGGTTCTGCCTTCTCTGTCACGCGAGGTCGGGAAATTGGCTCAGCCGATTGCGAAAAAATTCATACCCGGGCTTCGAGGGTCACCCAGTAGCGGGTGAAGCGCCGCACCCGCACCGGCAACGCCACTTCCAGCATCTGCAAGATCCGCTCGCTGTCATCCAGCGGGTAGGAGCCGGACACCCGCAGGTCCGCGATCGACTCGCTGCACCCCAGCTGCCCCTGGCGATAGCGGCCAAGCTCGGCGAGGAAGTCCCCCAGGCGCATCTGCGAAGCCACCAGCATGCCGTCGACCCAGGCACCACTGTTGCGATCCACCGGCGCGATCGCCTGCCAGCCGAGGGGGGTGAAGCGGGCACGTTGCCCGGCCAGCAGCGCCTGGCCGGCGACACTGGCCTTGCCACTGAACACCGAAACCAGGCTGAAACCCTCGAACTCGCGCACGTTGTAGCGCCCGCTGTCCAGCTGCAGGGCGCCCTGGTCGGTGCGCAGCACCAGCGGCCGTGGGTCATCGAGCACATCCAGGGCCAGTTCGCCCTCGCGCAGCCGCACTTGGCGCTGCTGGCCATCGAAGCGCACATCGGCGGCGCTGCGGGTGTTGAGTTGCAGCACGCTGCCATCGTCCAGCTGCATTCGCCGGCGCTGCCCGAGCGGGCTGCGGTAGTCGGCCATCAAGCCAGGCAATGGGTTGTGCGATTGCAGGCCAAGGCCCGTGGCGCTGGCCACGCCGAGCAGCAGCAAGGCCTTGAGTGCACGGCGCCGGGCAGGGGACGGCGGGGCCTGCAGGGTGGCATGCACCACCGGCGAGGCAACCCCGCGCAGGCGCTGGTTGACCTGCTGGATATGCGCCCAGGCCCGCTGGTGCTCATGGTCGGCCTGCAACCAGCGCTGCAATGCCTGCTGCTGGGCCGGGTCGAAGT
Organism: Pseudomonas sp. UBA6315; assembly: GCF_002438125.1. Lineage (NCBI taxonomy): Bacteria > Pseudomonadati > Pseudomonadota > Gammaproteobacteria > Pseudomonadales > Pseudomonadaceae > Pseudomonas > Pseudomonas sp. UBA6315. The sequence goes on along the minus strand of NZ_DJTF01000070.1, from coordinate 26,760 downwards.
CATCGCCCTGGGACTCGATCAGCCAGTGCACGGCCTGTTCGGCCACCTGTGCGGAAAACGCCATGTTCACAGGGCGAAATAGCAGCGCAAGGCTGCCTTGTTCAGGTAGCGCTTGACCGTGGCCAGGGAAATGCCCAGCTCGCGGGCGATTTCGCTCTGGCCCATGCCATCGACCTGGGCCAGCAGGAACGCACGCTTGACCAGCGGGGCCAAGCCATCGAGCAAGCGGTCGAGCTCGAGCAAGGTCTCGAAGATGATCGCCTTCTGCTCTTCACTCGGCGCCACGTGCTCCGGTACCTGGGCCAGCGCTTCGAGGTAGGCGCGCTCCAGTTCCTGGCGGCGCAAGTGGTTGCACAGCACGCGCTTGGCCACGGTGGCGAGGAAGGCGCGGGGCTCGATCAGTTGCGGCGCTTCACGCGCTTGCAGCAGGCGCACATAGGTGTCCTGGGCCAGGTCCGCGGCGCTGTGCGGGCAGCCCAGGCGACGGCGCAGCCAGCCGGTCAGCCAGTTGTGATGGGCGTGGTAGAGGCCTTCGACCGTGGATGAGAGGGCGCTGGGCACCGTGCAGACTCCGGCGCCTGGGTAGCGCAACTGGTAGTAAGAATTGTTCGCATTGTAGTGAGGCGCGTTGTGCTCGGCAATCCTTGCTCGCGAAAGACCGACGGGCAGGCTTTGCTTATGAGAATCCAAATCATTATTATTGCAGCCCCGCATTTTTCCGGACCTTTCGCCATGAAGCGCACTGCCGCCGGGCTTCCCCTCAGCTACCGCCTGGCCGTGACCTCTCGCTGCCTGGCCGCGCTGCTGGGCGGTTACCTGCTGGCATCCATGGCCAGTGTCTGCATCAGCCTGCTGTCGCCGATGGCACGGGTAGACGCGGCCATGACCGGGATGATGCTGTCGTTCGTTTTCTACCTGTTGGCCTTCATCTACTGCTTCGCCTGCCGCAGCGCAGCGCGGGCCTGGCTTGGCGTGCTGCTGCCAAGCCTGCTGCTGGGGGCGCTCAATGGGCTCGCGTACTGGATGAAAACCCCATGAAGGAAGGCTTCCGCCAGGCGATGGCCTGGCTGCACACCTGGGCTGGCCTGCTCTTCGGCTGGCTGCTGTTCGCCATCTTCCTCACCGGGACGCTGTCGTACTTCAAGGATGAAATCAGCCACTGGACGCAGCCTGAAATCCGCCCCCATGCCCTCGACCCAGCGGCCAGCCTGGGCTTGGCCCAGCGCTACCTGCAGGCCAATGCCGAGCATGCCGAAAGCTGGATGATCCGCCTGCCCAGTGCCCGCGAGGCGGCGCTGAGCGTGAGCTGGCGCGAGCCCGGCGCTGGGCGCCGTGGCGGCGTCAGCAAGCAGCTCGATGCCCACACCGGGCAGCCGGTCGAGGCGCGTGACAGCCGCGGTGGCGAGTTCTTCTACCGCTTCCATTTCCAGCTGCAGATGCCGCACCCCTGGGGCCGCTGGCTGGCGACCTTCTGCGCGTTCATCATGCTGCTTGGCCTGGTCACCGGCATCATCACCCACAAGAAGATCTTCAAGGAGTTCTTCACCTTCCGCCCCGGCAAGAGCCAGCGCTCGTGGCTGGATGGGCACAATGCGATTGGCGTGCTGGTGCTGCCGTTCCACCTGATGATCAGCTACAGCAGCCTGGTGATCTTCATGTACATGGTCATGCCGGCCAGCATCATGGCCAGCTATGGCGGCAACACCAATGGCTATTTCAACGACCTGTTCGGCCGCGAAGAGGTGCCAAAGCTGGCCAATGCCGCCGCGCCCCTGGTGCCGCTGGCGGCGCTTTACGCCAAGGTGCAGGCGCAGGTGCCCGGCGCGGGCATGGGCTACATCCAGGTCTACAACCCGGGCGATCGCAATGCGCGGGTCAGCTTCACCCAGGCTTCGGCCGACAGCATCGCCTACAAGCGCAGCGCCAACTGGATGTTCGACGGCGCCAGCGGCGAGCTGCTGAGCCAGGGTGCCCCGGAAAGCGCGGCGATGATGACCTCGTTCACCTTCGTCGGTCTGCACATGGGCAACTACGCCGGGCCCTGGTTGCGCTGGCTGTATTTCGTCTTCGGCATCGCCGGCACGGCGGTGATCGGCACGGGCCTGGTGATGTGGCTGGGCAAGCGTCAGCTCAAGCATGCCAAGAGCGAGCGCATGCCCGGCGAGCTACGTTTGGTCGAAGTGCTTAACATCGCCAGCATGAGCGGCCTGCTGCTGGCCGTGGCCGCCTTCTTCTGGGCCAACCGGCTGCTACCGGTGGCCTTGCCCGAGCGCGCCGACTGGGAGGTCAACAGCTTCTTCCTGGCCTGGCTGCTGGCGCTGGTGCATGCCGTGCTGCGCCCGGGGCGCAAGGCCTGGGGCGAGCAACTGGCCTTCGGGGCCGTGGCCTTCGCCTTGCTGCCGCTGCTCAACGGCCTGGCCACCGGGCAGGGCTTGAACCATTCACTGGCCGAGGGCGACTGGGCCATGGCCGGGTTCGACCTGACTGCGCTGGGCAGCGGGCTGTTCCTGGCCTGGGCGGCAGGCAAGATGCTGCGCCCGGCAAAGCCTGCGGGCAAACGCGCCCCGCGCGCAGCCAAGGCGGCGATTGATTCGGCCGAGGTGCACGGATGCTGAGCGTTGCCTTGATCGGTTTTGCCGGCTTCGCCGCCCTGTGCCTGGCCATGGACAAGCATTTCAACGAGCTGCTCGGGCGCAAGCCTGGCCCCGGCCAGTTACGCCTGTTGCGTGGCCTGGGGTGGCTGCTGCTGGCGCTGTCGCTGATGCTGGCCGTGCACCTGCGTGGCTGGGCCTATGGCCTGGTGGAGTGGCTGGCGGTGCTGATGGCCGGCGTTACCCTGTGGGTGTTCGGCTTGCCCTATCAGCCGCGCCTGCTGCTGGGCCTGGCCGCTGCCAGCCTGGTGCTGGGGCCATTGCTGGCGGTGCTGCCAGGGTGATGCCTTGATCGAACACGACAGCGACGGCTCCCGCGCGCGCTTCGTCCAGGTGTTCATGGCCCAGCGTGCGCGCATGGAGGCGCTGGTCAGCCGTCGGGTCGGCTGCCGCGCCACGGCCTCGGACCTGGTGCAGGAGTTGTTCCTGCGCTTCTGGCGGCGCCCGCAGGTCAAGGTCGAGGCCCTCGACACCTACCTGCTGCGCTGCGCCGGCAACCTGGCCATCGACCACCTGCGCAGCGAAGGCAGCCGCGAGCGGGTGGCCGAGGCCGCAATTTTGCTCGACCAGGGCGCGCAAGGGCCGGCGCCGGAGCAGGCCCTGGAAATCGACCATGACTTGCAGCGCATCGAGGCCGCGCTGCGCGCCTTGCCTGAGCGCACCCGGCAGATCTTTCTGCTCAACCGCGTGCATGGCTGCAAGTACGGCGAGATCGCCAAGGCCATGCAGCTGTCCCAGAGCGCTGTGGAAAAGCATATGATGCGCGCCCTCGAAGCGTGCAAGGCGAGTGTTGCCGAGCCCGCTGTTTCCACGCGCCGGCCAGGGAGCGCCCGTCGATGAGCCATCCACACCCGATCACCGCTGAGCACTGGCTGAGCCGGATCATCGACCAGCCCGAGGTTGCCCACAGCGCGGCCTTCAAGCGCTGGCTGCTGGCCGACCCGCAGCATCGCCAGGCCTATGACGAGGCCCAGGCTGCGTGGCAGCTCAGCGCCGCGCCGGCGTCGCGCCTGGCGGAAGAAGAACAGGCGGGTTTGCAGCAGTATCTGGCTGCCATGGCCAGGCCGCCGGCGCGCAAGCCCTGGTTGCGGGCACTGGCCACGGCAGCCTGCCTGGCACTGGCGGTAGGCGTGGCGGGCGGTTGGCACCCAGGGCATTGGCTGCAGGATTTGCGAGCCGATTATCGCAGCGGCGAGGCGGTGCGCCAGGTGACGCTGCCGGACCAGTCCGAAGTGACCCTGGACGCCGGCAGCGCCATCGCGGTCGATTTCCAGCAGGGCGAGCGCCGCGTGCGGCTGTTGCACGGCGCTGCGTTCTTCCAGGTCACGCATACCGGCGAGCCGTTCGTGGTGGAAGCTGCGGGCGGTGAAGTGCGCGTGCTGGGTACCCAGTTCGAAGTGCGCGACCACGGCGCGGGGGCGCAAGTGACGGTGCGCAGCGGGCGCGTGGCCGTGGCTGCGGCGCAGGGCCAAGCGCCCAGTGAGCTGACGGCCAATCAGCAGCTGGGCTACGCCGATGGCCGCGCAGGTGCGGTGCAGGCGGTGGACAGCGACAGTCGGCTGGCCTGGCGCCAGGGCTGGCTGAATTACTACCAGGTGCCGCTGGCGCAGGTGGTCGAGGACCTGGGGCGCTACTACCCGGGGCGGATCGTGCTGCTCGATGGCGAGCTGGGGCAGCGCAAGGTCAGCGGTAGCTTCCCGGTGCAGGAGCCGTTGCTGGCGCTGGATTCGCTGGGCAAGGTGATGGGCTTTTCGCGCCAGACCGTATTGGGGCGGTTGACCATCATCAAGTAGTGGCTGTACCGGCCTCATCGCCGGCAAGCCGGCTCCCACAGGTTCTATGCAAGCCTTGTGGGGCTCTTACAGGTTCTGTGCAAGCCTTGTGGGAGCCGGCTTGCCGGCGATGAGGCCGGCACTGACAAAAAATTTCAGAAGGCGGGTGAGGTAACAGGACGTGACATCCGTGTAATGAGTGGAAGTGCGATTCATTCGCAGTAATAACCCTCTCACAGGTCAGCGTCCATGAAGTTCTCCTCGCGTTGCGTCCCTTTCTGGCTCGGTCTTTCCGTCTGCCCGGCCATGCTCATCGCCCCCCAGGCGCTGGCCGCCGAACAGGTGCAGGTATATGCCTTCGCCCAGCCCAGCCAACCCCTGGCCCAGGCACTCAACGCCTTCAGTCGCAGCAGTGGCCAGAGCGTGGTCTACACCCTCGAACTCCCAGCCGTGCAGGCGCCCGCCCTGCAGGGCTCGTTCAGCGCCGAGCAGGCGCTGCAGCAACTGCTGGGCAACGCCGGCCTGACCTGGCGCCGCGTCGATGCGCGCACCCTGACCCTGGAACCTGTAGACACCTCCGGCGCCCTCAACCTGCAAGCCACCACGGTGACCTCGCAGATGGACAGCTACAGCTACCAGCCCCCGGCCAGCGCGTCGATCATGCGCGGCCAGGGCCCGAACCAGGACATCCCTCAGGCCATCAACGTGGTGCCGGCCCAGGTCATCCGCGACCAGGCGCCGCGCAACCTGGACGACGCGTTGTACAACGTCAGCGGCATCACCCAGGGCAACAACTTCGGCGGCACGTCGGACACCGTCATGAAGCGCGGCTTCGGCGACAACCGCGACGGCTCGATCATGCGCGACGGCATGCCGATCGTGCAGGGCCGCAGCCTCAACGCCAGCACCGAGCGGGTCGAAGTGCTCAAGGGCCCGGCCTCGCTGCTGTATGGCATCCAGGACCCGGGCGGGGTGATCAACGTGGTCAGCAAGCGCCCGCAACTGCAGCAGTACAACGCCCTCACCCTGCGCGGCTCCACCTACGGCAGCGGCAAGAACGGCAGTGGCGGCGGCTTCGACAGCACTGGCGCGCTGGGCGACAGCCCGCTGGCCTACCGCCTGATCGTCGACCACGAAGACGAAGACTACTGGCGCAACTTCGGCGTGCACCGCGAGTCGCTGGTGGCACCCTCGCTGGCGTGGCTCGGCGAGGACACCCAGGTGGTGCTGGCCTACGAGCATCGCGAGTTCCTTTACCCGTTCGACCGCGGCACCGCCTTCGGCAGCAACGGCCACCCGCTGGACATCCCGGCCACACGGCGCCTGGACGAGCCCTTCAACGACATGGAGGGGCGCTCCGACCTCTACCGCCTGGAGCTCGACCACCAGCTCGCCGATGACTGGAAGCTGCATTTTGGCTACAGCTTCAACCGCGAAACCTACGATGCCAGCCAGGTCCGCGTCACCGGCGTGAACGAGGCCAAGGGCACGCTCACGCGCAGCATCGACGGCACCCACAACGCCATGAGCCGCGACCAGTTCGCCACCCTGAGCCTCAATGGCAACGTGCAACTGGCCGGCATGCAGCATGACCTGCTGTTCGGCGTCGACCACGAAGACCGCAAGATCTTTCGCGGCGACCTGATCCGCCAGACGGCGCGCTCGACCTTCAGCTACCAGCAGCCGATCTACGGCCAGGAAGTGGAAGGCAGCACGGTACGCGCCAGCGACAGCGACCAGACCGACAAGCTGCGCACCGACGCGCTGTTTGTGCAGGACGCACTGCACCTGGACGAGCACTGGATCGTCGTGGCTGGCGCGCGCTACCAGCAATACGACCAGTACGCCGGCCGCGGCCGCCCGTTCAAGGCCAACACCGACAGCAGCGGCCAGGCCTGGGTGCCGCATGCAGGCATCGTCTACAAGGTGGACGATCAGCTGTCGTTCTATGGCAGCTACAGCGAGTCGTTCAAGCCCAACTCCAGCATCGCGCCATTGACCGGCGGGCTGGTGCTCGATTCCTCGATCGCGCCGGAGGAGGGCAAGTCGTGGGAACTGGGGGCCAAGCTGGACATGCCGGGCAGCCTGACCGGTACGCTGGCGCTGTTCGACATCACCAAGCAGAACGTGCTGGTCGCCAACTTCGACACCGGCACCGGCGAGACGCTGTACAGCAATGCCGGCGAGGTCAGTTCACGCGGCGTCGAGCTCGACCTGACCGGGCAGCTCAGCGAGCGCTGGAGCCTGATCGGCAGCTATGCCTACACCGATGCCAAGGTGACCAAGGACCCGGACCTGGAGGGCAACCGCCTGCAGAACGTGGCAAGGCACAGCGGCTCGCTGTCGGCGGTGTATGACTTCGGCAGCCTGTTCGGCGGCGATCGCCTGCGTTTTGGCGCCGGGGCGCGCTATGTGGGCGAGCGGCCGGGCAACTCGACCAACACCTTCGACCTGCCCAGCTATACCGTGGCCGATGCGTTCGCCACCTACGAAACCAAGCTGGACGAGCACAATGTGCGCCTGCAGTTGAACGTGAAGAACCTGTTCGACAAGGTCTACTACAGCTCGGCGGTGAACCAGTACTTCGTGGCCATTGGCGATGCGCGGCAGGTGAGCCTGAGCAGTACGTTCGAGTTCTAGCGGCAGAGGGAGAGGGGGCTTGCGACGCCTATGACGGGTAAGGCGCCGCAAGTGGCCAACGGTTGACACTCAGTCATCATTGAAAATGAACTGGCCGTTGGAAAACTCGAAACCTTCGTTGTTGCTCGCCTGATAGCGGAGGGTCAGTTGTTTGCCCACTCGGGTGAGGGTCACGTCGCCATTGAAATCACTCCAGAAGCGCAGGCGGCTGCCATTGTGGAGCGATCCCGCCATCGTGGCGCGTTCTTTATCGCCGTCGTATTCGTTGAGCGGGATGATTCTGAGGCTCGAGCTCCCATCGGCGGTTGGAATCTTTACCGTCGGGATATTCAGCGAGATCCATTCCTGGGTGTTCAGGTCCGCAGCGAATTGAATGTGATCTCCCGAGGAGTTTGGGGTGGCCCAAGGAGTACCTTCGTTGTACGTCTTGTCAGGCAGAGCCGGGTGTGCCAGATCAACAGTGAAGCTGTCGGACGCATTCAATTTAAGCGGCCGGGCTGGCTTCTTTTCAAAGTCCTTGGGGTTGAACGCTTTGCTATTCATGCGGACTCCCTGCGTTGCCATCAGCAACGGTTGTTGGTGTCCGCGCAGCGTAAGTTAGGAGCGTTTGGGCGTGCTACTGACAGAATTATCAGGTACCCACTGGGTATTAATGGCCAGGTGAGGTGCGTTATTTCTGCCTGTGCGCGTTGGCAAGTGCCGAGCGATACTCCCCCGGTGTCGCCCCCAGGGCCTGGCGGAAGCGATTGCTGAAATGGCTTGCGCTGGCGAACCCGCACAGCAGCGCCACCTGGCCTAGCGGCAATTGGCCCAGACGCAACAGCCGACACGCCAGCTGCAGGCGCCGAGCGAGCAGGTACTGGTGCGGCGGCACGCCGAAGCTTGCGCGGAACATGCGCGCAAAGTGGTATTCGGACAGGTTGCAGCGCAAGGCCAGCTCACCCAGGGTGATCGGCTGGTCCAGGTGCGCCTCGATGTAATCGACCAGTTGCCGGCGCAGGTTCGGCGCCAGCCCGCCCTTCAGGCGCAGGCCCTGGCGCAGGCCCACTTGGCCGAGCAGCGCATGATCGACGATCTCGTGCGCCAGGCTGCTGGCCAGCAGGCGTTCGGCAGGCTCGTCCCAGTCCAGGGTGATGAGCTGGCGGAAGCGCACGGATTGCTGCGGGTCGTCCAGGAAGGTCGCCTCTTGCAGCTGCACCTCCCGTGGCTCGCGGTCGAGCAGGCGCACGCAGCCCAGGGCGAACTGCGCCTCGCTGATGTACAGGTGGGCCAGGCGGATCGAGCCGTTGACCACCCAGTTCGATTCCTGGCCGGCCGGCATGATGCACAGCTTGTCGGGCGCGCCCTTGTCGGCAGGGCGCTGGCGGCGGTGGGTGCCGGTGCCGTCGGCGATGTAGCAGGACAGCGTGTGGTGGCTCGGCGCCTGGTAGTCGCGGGCGTCGTCGCGGTTGCTCCACAGCGCGGCTGCCAGGCCGTCGCCCAGGTGCGCGCTGTGCTCCAGCCGCGCTTGGGGCGAGGCGTGCATGGCGTTAAACACTTGCAGCTGGCTGAGTGGGGTCATCGGCGATTCCTCTGACGGCCATCGTACTGCTACTGGGCCCGGGTGGCAGCAGGTGTTGCGAGAAAACAGCAAGAATGTGCAAGCGCGAAGTGCAGGCCCGGGGAAGACTGGGGGCTCTGGCGAGGGCTGCGCCCTCGATCGCCGGCAAGCCGGCTCCTACAGGGCTGTGGGAGCTGGCTTGCCAGCGATGGGCCGCAAAGCGGCCCCGTGGTCGAACATCCTAGGAGCCCCACCCATGAACCTCTCCCTGTACCTGCTGACCGTGCTGATCTGGGGCACGACGTGGCTCGCCTTGAAACTGCAACTGGGCGTGGTCGCGATCCCGGTGTCGATCGTCTACCGCTTCGCCCTGGCCGGGCTGATCCTGTTTGCCATGCTCCTGCTCACCCGGCGCCTGCAGCCGATGAACCGGCGTGGCCACCTGATCTGCCTGGCCCAGGGCGTGTGCCTGTTCTGCGTCAACTTCATGTGCTTTCTCACGGCCAGCCAGTGGATTGCCAGCGGCCTGATCGCCGTGGTGTTCTCCACCGCCACGTTGTGGAATGCGCTCAATGCCCGGGTGTTCTTCGGCCAGAAGATCGCCAGCAACGTCCTGGGCGGCGGTGCGCTGGGCCTGCTGGGCCTGGGGCTGCTGTTCTGGCCGGAGCTGGCACACCACACGGCGAGCCGCGAAACGCTGTACGGGTTGGGCCTGGCGCTGCTCGGCACGCTGTGCTTCTCGGCCGGCAACATGCTCTCGAGCATGCAGCAGAAGGCCGGGCTCAAGCCGATGACCACCAATGCCTGGGGCATGGTCTATGGCGCGGCGATGCTGGCCGGCTACTGCCTGGCCAGTGACGTGCCGTTCGCCATGGAGTGGAATGCGCGCTACATCGGTTCGCTGATGTACCTGGTGATCCCCGGGTCGGTGATCGGCTTCACCGCCTACCTGACCCTGGTCGGGCGCATGGGGCCGGAGCGGGCGGCCTATTGCACGGTGCTGTTCCCGCTGGTGGCGTTGAATGTGTCGGCGTTTGCCGAGGGGTACCAGTGGACGGCACCGGCGCTGCTGGGGCTGGTGGCGGTGATGGCGGGGAATGTGCTGGTGTTTCGCAAGCCCAAGGGCAGGGTGGAGGGAAGCATGGTTGCGGCCAAGTAAGCCGTTCATCTGCACCGGCCTCTTCGCGGGGCAAGCCCGCTCCCACAAGTGCTCCACTGCTTTCAAGGTTGTGCAGTGTACCTGTGGGAGCGGGCTTGCCCCGCGAAGAGGCCGGTGCAGGCGATAAACAAACGGTCAGCCCTTCCACACCTGCGGGTTCACCAGGTCCCGCGGCCGCTCACCCAGCAGCGCCGCACGCAGGTTGTCCATCGCCCGGTTGGCCATGGCCTCGCGGGTTTCGGCCGTCGCCGAGCCGATGTGCGGCAAGGTCAGCGCATTGGGCAGCTGGAACAGCGGCGATTGGCTCAGCGGCTCCTTCTCGTACACATCCAGGCCCGCGCCGCGAAGGGTGCCGTTGCGCAGTGCCTCGACCAGCGCCGCCTCGTCGACCACCGGGCCGCGGGCAATGTTGATCAAAAAGGCGCTGGGCTTCATCAGTTTGAGCTCCCGCGCGCCGATCAGCTTGCGCGTGGCCTCCGACAGCGGCACCACGATGCAGACGAAATCGGCTTCGGCCAGCAGTTGCTCGAGGCTGCGGTACTGCGCGCCGAGTTCCTGCTCCAGCGCGGCCTTGCGGCTGTTGCCGGCATACAGCACCTGCATGTTGAAACCAAAACGGCCACGGCGGGCGATGGCTGCGCCGATGTTGCCCAGGCCGACGATACCCAGGGTCTTGCCATGCACATCGGTGCCGAAGTGCGCCGGGCCGACGGTGGCCTGCCACTGGCCGGCCTTGGTCCAGGCATCGAGTTCGGCGGTGCGCCGGGCGCAGCCCATGATCAGCGCGAAGCCAAGGTCTGCGGTGCTTTCGGTGAGCACGTCGGGTGTGTTGGTGAGGGCGATGCCGCGCTCGTTGAAGTAGTCCAGGTCGTAGTTGTCATAACCCACCGAGACGCTGGACACCACCTCCAGCCTGGCCGCGCCTTCGAGCTGCGCGCGGCCGAGCTTGCGGCCCACGCCGATCAGGCCGTGGGCCTCGGGCAGGGCTTCGTTGAACTGGGCATTGATGTCGCCGAGTTTCGGGTTCGGCAGGATCACGTTGAAGTCTTGCTGCAGGCGCTCGGCCATGGCCGGGGTGATACGGCTGAAGGCCAGGACGGTCTTTTTCATCGGGCAACTTCTCTGCAAGGCGGGGTGGAGGTCTGCGCCGGCCTCTTCGCGGGGCAAGCCCGCTCCCACAAGTGCTCCACCGGCATTGGGCTGGGAGCAGGTCCTGTGGGAGCGGGCTTGCCCCGCGAAGAGGGCGGCATTGATTAGCAAGCTACCATTGTCCGCCGGCACTGCGCAGCAGCTTTTTCAGTTGGCGATCAACAGCTCGTGGGTTTTCAGGTCGGCCTCATGGGCCGCGAGGATTTCCGGCAGCGAGTTGCGCAGGTACTCGACCCAGGTCTTGATCTTGGCATCCAGGTACTGGCGCGAGGGGTAGATGGCGTACAGGTTCAGCTCCTGCAGGCGGTAGTCGGGCATCACCCGCACCAGGCTGCCATCGCGCAGCCCGTCGATGGCCGAATAGATCGGCAGCACACCCATGCCCATGCCGCTGCGGATCGCGGTTTTCATCGCATCGGCCGAGTTGACCTGGAACGGCGAGCTGGTGATGTTGACCAGCTCCTGCCCCTCGGGGCCGTCGAACAGCCACTTCTCCAGCGGAATCACCGGGCTGACCATGCGCAGGCAGGCATGCTGGAGCAGGTCCATCGGCTTGTTGGCAAAGCCATGCCGGGCCACGTACTCAGGCGATGCGCAGACGATGCTGTAGGTGATGCCCAGGCGCTGCGAGACGAAGCCTGAGTCCGGCAGCTCGGTGGCCAGCACGATGGACACGTCGTAGCCCTCGTCGAGCAGGTCGGGCACGCGGTTGGCCATGGTCAGGTCGAAGGTGACGTCCGGGTGCGACTCGCGGTAGCGGGCGATGGCATCGACCACGAAGTGCTGGCCGACCCCGGTCATCGAGTGCACCTTCAGCTGCCCGGCAGGCCGGGCATGGGCGTCGCTGGCCTCGGCTTCGGCTTCTTCCACATAGGTAAGAATCTGTTCGCAGCGCATCAGGTAGCGCTTGCCTGCCTCGGTCAGCGCGATGCGCCGGGTGGTGCGGTTGAGCAGCCGGGTTTGCAGATGGGCTTCCAGGTTGGAGACCGCCCGCGACACGTTCGCGGTGGTGGTATCGAGTTGCGCCGCGGCGGCGGTGAAGCTGCCGAGCTGGGCTACGCAACTGAAAGCACGCATGTTTTGCAGGGTGTCCATGGGTCACTCTCAAGATAGAGGACAAAATTGTGTCACGAAGTTACTTCAAAAGAACGAAAAGTTGCCTTCGACCAAAGCCGGATTATCGCTGTTTCGGTAACAAAGATTCGCAGGAATCTGCGCTTATCGCCAGTGCAACGGCCCCCTAGAATTGCCGGGCCCTCCACCTCTTCCTCGGGAAATCGCAGCTGTGCCGCGTCGCATCATCAGAACGCTCCAAGCGTTCAGTGCCTGTGCCCTTAGCCTTACCTTGAGCGGCTGTATCGGAACCTGGGGCATCGCCCCGCACGACAAAGCGCTGCCAGCCAATACCTTGACCACCGACGCGGCCATCCGTGAAGCCGCGACCGACGCCCATTGGCCCGACCAGCAATGGTGGCACGCCTATGGCGACCCCCAGCTCGATCGCTGGCTCGCCCTGGCCGTTGCCGGCAGCCCGAGCCTGGCCATGGCCGCGGCGCGGGTGCGTGAGGCCAAGGCCATGGCCGGTGTGGTCGAATCGGCGGAAAAACTCCAGGTCAACGGCCAGGCGAGCCTCAAGCGCCACAACTGGCCAGAAGACCAGTTCTACGGCCCTGGCGCGCTGTCCGGTGCCAACACCTGGGACAACAACGCCGCCATCGGCTTCAGCTACGCCCTCGACCTCTGGGGCCGCGAGCGCAACGCCAGCGAGCAGGCCGTGGACCAGGCGCACATGAGCGTGGCCGAGGCCCGCCAGGCGCAGCTCGAACTGCAGAACAACGTGGTGCGTGCCTACATCCAGCTGAGCCTGCACTTTGCCCAGCGCGACATCGTCAAGGCCGAACTCGAGCAGCAGGAGCAGATCCTGGCCCTGGCCAAGCGCCGCCTCGAGGGCGGCATCGGTACCCATTTCGAGGTCAGCCAGGCCGAAGCGCCGCTGCCCGAAACCCACCGCCAGCTCGACAGCCTCGACGAAGAAATCGCCCTGACCCGCAACCAGCTCGCCGCGCTGGCGGGCAAGGGCCCGGGCGACGGCGCGCAGATCCAGCGCCCAACCCTGACCCTCGGCGCCCCGCTGAAGCTGCCTTCGGCGCTGCCGGCCGAGCTGGTCGGCCAGCGCCCCGACGTGGTCGCCAGCCGCTGGCAGGTGGCTGCGCAAGCGCGTGGCATCGATGTCGCCCACGCCGGGTTCTTCCCCAACGTCGACCTGGTCGGCAGCCTGGGCTTCATGGCCACCGGCGGCGGCCCGCTGGAGTTCCTCACCGGGCGCAAGTTCAACTACAACGTCGGCCCGGCCATCAGCCTGCCGATCTTCGATGGCGGCCGCCTGCGCTCGCAGCTGGGTGTGGCCTCGGCGGGCTACGACATGGCCGTGGCGCGCTACAACCAGACCGTGGTCGGTGCGCTGAAGAACATTTCCGACCAGCTGATCCGTCGCGAGTCGATGAAAGAGCAGTCGCACTTCGCCGCCGAGTCGGTGGCCGCTGCGCAAAAAACCTACGACATCGCCCTGGTCGCCTTCCAGCGCGGCCTGACCGACTACCTCAACGTGCTCAACGCGCAAACCCTGCTGTTCCGCCAGCAGCAGGTGCAGCAGCAGGTGCAGGCTGCGCGGCTGGTGGCCCACGCCGAACTGGTCACCGCCCTGGGCGGCGGCCTGCAGGCGGGCGAGGACGTGCCGGACCAGGACCGCCAGGACGCACCGAAAACCCCGGCCACCCTGGCCATCTTCGAGCGCAAGGCAGGCCACGCCGAATGAGCACATCAAGCCTGCCCCTGCGCTGGCTGCACAGCCTGGAGTGGCGCCGGGGCTTCTTTGCCTGGGCGCGCACCGACGGGGTGACCTGGGTCTACATCTTCAAGGTGCTGGCCGCCGCGTTCATCACCCTGTGGCTGGCCATGCGCCTGGAACTGCCGCAGCCGCGCACGGCGATGATCACCGTGTTCATCGTCATGCAGCCGCAGAGCGGGCATGTCTTCGCCAAGAGTTTCTACCGGGTGCTGGGCACCTTGGCCGGCTCGGCGATGATGGTGGCGCTGATCGCCATCTTCCCGCAGAACACCGAACTGTTCTTGCCCAGCCTGGCCGTGTGGGTGGGCCTGTGCTCGGCCGGCGCCATGCGCTACCGCACCTTCCGTGCCTACGGCTTCGTGCTGGCCGGCTACACCGCGGCGATGATCGGCCTGCCGGTGCTGCAGCACCCCGACCAGGCCTTCATGGCGGCCGTGTGGCGGGTGCTGGAGATTGCCCTGGGGATTCTGGTGTCGACCTTCGTAAGCGCCGCGATCCTTCCGCAATCGGCCAGTGCGGCCATGCGCAACGCCCTGTACCAGCGCTTTGGCGTGTTCGCCGGGGTGGTGGTCGAAGCCCTGCGCGGCGACAGCCAGCGCGACCGCTTCGAAACCAGCAACGTGCGCTTCGTCGCCGAGGCGGTGGGCCTTGAGAGCCTGCGCAATGTCACCGCCTTCGAAGACCCGCACATGCGCAGGCGCTCGGGCCGGCTGGTGCGCATGAACAGCGAGTTCATGGCCATCACCACGCGCTTCAACGCCCTGCACCGGCTGCTCGAGCGCCTGCGCGCCCGCGGCCCGCTGCAGATCGTCAGCGCTATCGAGCCGGGCCTCAATACCCTGGTCGAGCTGCTGCAGCCCTACGTGGGCCGGGCCCTGACCGACGCCGACGCGCTGCGCCTGACGCTGGAGCTGGCCGCCTACAAGGAGGGCCTGCAAGCCCAGGTGCGCGGCCTGCGCAACGAGTACCTGCAGACCAACCCCAGCGAGTCGGACCTGCTCGACTTCCACACCGCCTTCGAGCTGCTCTACCGCTTCGTCGACGAGATGTTCAGCTACGCCGAAACCCACGCCTCGCTGGCTGCGCACAAGCACGAGCGCGAGCAGTGGGACGAACCCTATGTCGCGCAGACCAGCTGGCTGGTGTCGCTGGCTGCCGGGGTGCGGGCGTCGGCGGTGCTGTTGCTGCTGGGCAGCTACTGGCTGCTCAGCGACTGGCCCAGCGGCGCCATGATGACCCTGATCGCCACCGTCACCGTGGGCCTTTCGGCGGCCTCGCCGAACCCCAAGCGCATGTCGTTCCAGATGGCCTGCGGCACGGCCATCGGCGCCTTCATCGGGTTCTTCGAAACCTTCTTCGTGTTCCCTTGGATCGACGGCTTCCCACTGCTGTGCATGGTCCTGGCACCGGTGTTCGTGCTTGGCGCGTTCCTGTCCTCACGGCCGGCCTACGCGGGTTACGGCATCGGCTTGCTGGTGTTCTTCGCGATCGGCTCGGTGCCCAACAACCTGACCGTGTACGACCCCTACACCTTCATCAACGACTACATCGGCATGGTCATCGGCATGTTCGTCTGCGCCGCGGCCGGGGCGATCATCCTGCCGCCCAACAGCCGCTGGCTGTGGTGCCGCCTGGAGCAGGAGCTGCGCGAGCAGGTGCTGTTCGCCATCAGCGGGCGCCTGCGCGGCCTGGGCTCGGCCTTCGAGAGCCGCACCCGCGACCTGCTGCACCAGGCCTATGGCCTGGCGGCCGGCAAGCCCAAGGTGCAGAGCGAGCTGATGGGCTGGATGTTCACGGTGCTGGAAGTCGGCCACGCCATCATCGAGCTGCGCAAGGAACAGGCCCGTGCCCCGGTGCACCCGGCCTATGCCGAGTCGCAGCCGTGGCGCCAGGCGATCCGGGTCATGGGCCGCGCCCTGGCGCGGCTGTTCCTGCAGCCCAGCGCCAGCAACCACGAACGCGCCCTGGTGGCGGTGGACCACGCCATCAGCCGCGTGCAGGCCACCGACGAGCCATTCGCCCGGCACTTCGACACCTCGGTGCTGCGCCGTGCGCAGAGCTACCTGCACTTCATCCGTTCTTCCCTGCTCGACCCACAGTCGCCGCTGGCACCGGCGAAAGGACTGCACGATGCTCCGTGAAATGCCCCGTGAAATCGCCTTCCATGGCGTGTACATGCCCACCATGACCTTGATGTTCCTGTTCGCCCTGGGCCTGGCCTGGGGCCTGGACCGGTTCATCGCCAGCCACGATGGCTACCGCTTCTTCTGGCACCCGGCGCTGTTGCGCCTGTCCCTGTTCGTCTGCCTGTTCGGCGCCCTGGCGCTGTCGCTCTACTGGTGAGAATCCTTCGATGAAAAAGTTTTTCAGCCTGATCGCCACCTTGCTGGTGCTGACCGCTGCCGTGGTGATCGGCCGCCAGTTGTGGCTGCACTACATGACCACGCCCTGGACCCGCGACGGCCGTGTGCGTGCCGACATCATCAACGTCGCCGCCGACGTGCCGGGCTATGTGGTGGACGTGCCGGTCAAGGACAACCAGCGGGTGAAGAAGGGTGACCTGCTGATCCAGATCGACCCCGAGCATTACCAGCTGGCGGTCGACCAGGCCAAGGCCATGGTCGCCTCGCGCAAGGCCACCTGGGAGATGCGCAAGGTCAACGCCAAGCGCCGCGCCGACATGGACAACCTGGTGATCTCCAAGGAAAACCGCGACGACGCCAGCAACATCGCCAACTCCGCCCTGGCCGATTACCAGCAGGCCCAGGCCGAGCTGGCGGCGGCCGAGCTCAACCTCAAGCGCACCCACATCGTCGCCACCGTCGATGGCTACGTGACCAACCTGAACATCCACAAGGGCGACTACGCGCGCACCGGCGAGGCGGTGATGGCGGTGGTCGACGAGAACTCGTTCTGGGTGTACGGCTTCTTCGAGGAAACCAAGCTGCCGCACGTGAAGGTCGGCGACACGGCCGAGCTGCAGATGATGAGCGGCGAGCGCATCAAGGGCCATGTGGAGAGCATCGCCCGCGGCATCTACGACCGCGACAACCCGCAGAGCCGCGAGCTGATCGCCGACGTCAACCCGACCTTCAACTGGGTGCGCCTGGCCCAGCGGGTGCCGGTGCGGATTCATATCGATGAAGTGCCGCAGGGGTATCTGCTGGCAGCGGGGACGACCTGCACGGTGGTGGTGAAGCCGAGCGAGGGGTGACCCTTTTCAGCGACCTCTTCGCGCTGCTGGCGAAGAGGCCCGCGGTGCACGATCAGTCACATCCAGCGCCAGCCTCCTGCAGCAATTGATCCCAATCGTCAGGAGGGTGGCCGTTGAGCAACATCTTCTGGAAGACCTTGTAAGCATCGTCACTGCTTTCATAGGCCCGCTTGCAGGTGTCGTCGTTCACCCAGGCCAGCACGATGATCCTGCTGGGGGTGTGGTAGCGAAAGAACAACCGGTACTGTTGAAAGAACTTGGCCCGGAACCAGTGCTTGTGGTCTGCGCCCAGTGTTGCACCTTGGCGGTACTCCGCTTTGGTCGGGTCTTGTGGAATGATGTCAAAGGCCAGTCGGCTGATGGCTGCCAGTCGTTTGTACGCGTTCTTTTTCGTGTACCCGGCAGGGTCTTTCTGGCGCTGAGCCTCGACTTGCCTCTGGAGCGCGTCCAGGTTGGCTAGAAACAGCGGGTGGGCAAATACCGTCCATCCATGAATCGTTGAAGGCTTCCTCGCATCACTCATTCATCGTCCGCCGACAGAGGTTGATCCAGATCGATTTCAGCGTCGCCCACGAGGCTATCGAGGCGAGCGATGAGTTGCGCATCGACAACCTGCAGACGTTGCGGATTGGTAGCGATGTCGTGGGCCAGAAAGTTCAGGAACTGGCCCAGCACCGGATCGTCTTCGGTTGCTTCAGCGCGGGTGAGTATCACCCCCCCGTCGGGTTGGATCGAGTAATGGATCTTGTCGCGTTTTTTCAAGCCCAGGGCGCGACGCACCGTCTCGGGAACGGTTGTCTGGTAGCGATCGGTCAATGTGGATTCAACGTCGAAGGTAGCAGCCATGGCCAGGTTCCTTTGCATTGCAGCGGTGGTTGCAAAGGTAATGCGATTGCATTGCCTGGTCAATGTGAGGCCCGGCCTAGCGGATGAATGGCCTATGCCACGCCCACCAGCACCGGCACCTGAACCCGATCGATCACTTTCGCGCTGATCGATGGGTCCAGCAACCGCCCCAGCCGCGACAGATGCCGGTGGCCCATGATGATCAGCTCGCAGTCCAGTTCCTGTGCCTTGCTGACGATCACCTCGACCGGCTGCCCGGCGACCATGCAGCCCTGGCTGGCGAACCCGGCCTGCTGCAGCGCGGCGACCGCCTCGGCCACGGCGCGTTCGCCCAGGTGCTGTTCTTCACAGGCAGCGGGGTATTCCTCCAGCTCCTCGGGGGTGTAGGGCGCGGGTTTGTCGTGCACGGCGAAGGTCGAATCGATGGCCAGCAGCACGTGCAGTTCGTGCTCGCTTGGGCGGCAGTAGCGGCGGGCGAGGGCGAGCAGGGCAGTGGAAGCGGGGGAGGCGTCGATGGCGATCAGGACGGGGGTGGGCATGTGGGGGCCTTCTTGAAGCAGGTTGAATGGTTGCCTGTACCGGCCCTATCGCCGGCAAGCCGGCTCCCACAGGTGATCGTGGTGCACCTGTGGGAGCCGGCTTGCCGGCGATAGGGCCGGTACAGCCACTGCAAGACTTATGGCGGATTCACTGGCTAAGATAAATGCCCCACCACGCACGGGCGCATTGCGTCTGGCGCAATCCACCAAGCTGTTAACATCACCTTCCCACACCCGCCACGGAAAACGGCCATGCAACTCCCGGACATGAACCTGCTCGTCGCCCTCGATGCCCTGCTCGACGAAGGCAGCGTGGTGGGCGCTGCGCAGCGCATGAACCTGAGCCCGGCGGCCATGAGCCGGACCCTGGGGCGTATCCGCGATGCCCTGGGCGACCCGATCCTGGTGCGCGCCGGCCGCGGCCTGGTGCCGACACCGCGGGCACTGGCCCTGCGCGAGCAGGTGGCGGCGCTGGTGGAGCAGGCCGGCGAGGTGTTTCGCAGCGCCGATGAGGTCGACCTGCCCAGGCTCGAGCGTGCCTTCAACATCCGCACCAACGACCTGTTCATTGCCTTGTATGGCGCCCAGCTGCTGCGCCGCATGCACGAGCAGGCGCCGCGCACGGTGTTGCGCTTCGTGCCCGAGAGCCCCGGCGGTGATGACGACAGCGTGCTGCGCGATGGGCGCACCGACCTGATCATCAGCTCGACCGTCGACCTGGGCCCGGAAATCAAGGTGCAGAGCCTGTTCCAGACGTACTACGTGGGCCTGGCGCGGCGCGACCACCCGATCTTCGAACAACCGATCACGCCCCACAGCTTTGCCAGTTATCCACAGATCAGCGTCTCCCGGCGCGGGCGCGCGAATGGGCCGATCGATGTGGAACTGGCCAACTTCAAGGCCCCGCGGCGGGTGGCACTGATTACCCCAAGTTTTCACTCGGCACTGTTCTCGCTGCCGGATTCGGACCTGATCCTGCCGATGCCGGCGAACATCCTCAACAGCGTGCACAAGCTCGGGCTACCGCTGCGCTCGTTCGAGATCCCGGTGCCGCTGGAGCGGGTCACGGTGCTGCAGGCGTGGCACCCGCGGTTTCACAACGACCCGGCGCATCGCTGGCTGCGCCAGACCTTGAAGGCCTGTTGCAGCGTCGATCCTTGATCGGCTGTAGGGCCCTATCGCCGGCAAGCCGGCTCCCACAAAAAAAAAGCAGGCCGCTGCCAATCCTGGGGCTGGCGCTGCCCCCTTGTGGGAGCCGGCTTGCCGGCGATAGGGCCCTCACTGACAAACCCGGATTGCGTCCAGCGCAACTTAAAACTACCGATAAGTCAGTTTTCGTCAGCATTCGACCTTCATAGACTTGCCCCAGTCGCAAATTTGTTGCTGGAGTTGTCTGTCCATGAGTTCCATGACCACCCCCTCTGCCACGCTCGCCGCCGCCCCCGCGCCGGCCGCGCCCGTGCAGGCGGCGTTCGGCCTGCGGGTGGTGGTCGGGCTGTTCGGGGTGCTGCTGGCGGTGCTCTGCGCCGGCCTCAACGAGTCGGTGACCAAGATCTCCCTGGCCGACATCCGCGGCGCCATGGGCATCGGCGCCGACGAAGGCGCCTGGCTGCTGGCGGTATACAGCGCCGCCTCGGTCTCGGCCATGGCCTTCGCCCCCTGGCTGGCCACCACCTTCTCCCTGCGCCGCTTCACCCTCAGTGCGGTCGGCCTGTTCGCCGTGCTCGGCCTGCTGCAGCCGTTCGCGCCCAACCTGCACAGCCTGATGCTGCTGCGCGTGCTCCAGGGCTTCGCCTCGGGCGCCTTGCCGCCCATGCTGATGAGCGTGGCGCTGCGCTTCCTGCCACCGGGCATCAAGGTCTATGGCCTGGCCTGCTACGCCCTGACCGCCACCTTCGGCCCCAACCTGGGCACGCCACTGGCCGGGCTGTGGACCGAATACGTCGGCTGGCAGTGGGCGTTCTGGCAGATCATCCTGCCCTCGGCGCTGGCCATGTTCTGCGTCGGCTGGGGCCTGCCACAAGACCCGCTGCGCCTGGAGCGCTTCGCGCAGTTCGACTGGCGCGGCGTGCTGCTCGGCCTGCCGGCCATCAGCTGCATCGTCCTGGGCCTGTCGCTGGGTGACCGCTGGGGCTGGTTCGATTCGCCGCTGATCTGCTGGCTGCTGGGCGGCGGTGCGCTGTTGCTGGTGCTGTTCATGTACAACGAATGGTCCGAGCCGCTGCCGTTCTTCCAGCTGCGCATGCTGCAGCGGCGCAACCTGAGCTTCGCCCTGGTGACCCTGGCCGGCGTGCTGGTCGTGCTGTCTGGTGTGGGCAGCATTCCATCGGCCTACCTGGCGCAGATCCAGGGCTATCGCCCGGCGCAGACCAGCCCGCTGATGATGCTGGTGGCCATGCCGCAGCTCATTGCCCTGCCGCTGACGGCGGCGTTGTGCAACATCCGCGCGGTGGACTGCCGCTGGGTGCTGGCCGCGGGGCTGGCGATGCTGGCGGTGTCGTGCGTGGGCAGCAGCCTGCTCACCTCGCAATGGATTCGCGGCGACTTCTACCCGTTCTACCTGCTGCAGGTGTTCGGCCAGCCGATGGCCGTGCTGCCGCTGCTGATGCTCTCCACCAATGGCATGACCCCGCAGGAAGGCCCGTTCGCCTCCAGCTGGTTCAACACCGTCAAGGGCCTGGCCGCGGTGATCGCCGGCGGCCTGCTGGATGCCCTGGGCACCCTGCGCCGGCATTTTCATTCCAACCACCTGGTGGACAGCCTGGGCAACGCCCCGCTGATCGACGATAACGCCGCGGGCCTGGCCAAGCGTATCCACGACCAGGCGCTGGTGCTGACCTCGGCCGACCTGTACCTGGTCATGGCCTGCGTCGCCGTGGCGCTGATCTGCCTGATTCCTTTCGTGCCTACCCGGGTCTACCCGCCGCGTGCGGTGGCCTGACCCCTGGATGAATTCGAGACCGCTGAAAATGACCCACAAGCGCAAGACAATCGTGATCGCCTCGGTGCTCGCCGTGGCCGTGCTGGCCGGCATCGTCGGCCCCTGGATAGTCGGCAGCGACCAGCGGCAGAGCACCAACGATGCCTATGTGATCGCCGACTACACCGTGGTGGCGCCGAAGGTCGCCGGCTTCATCAAGGAGGTGCTGGTCGAGGACAACCAGCAGGTCCAGGCGGGCCAGCTGCTGGCAACCATCGATGCGCGTGATTACCAGGCCGCACTGGACGCCGCCCAGGCCCAGTTGCTGGTGGCCAAGGCGCAAAGCGCCGATGCCCGCGCCACCCTGGAGCGCCAGGCGTCGCTGATCGCCCAGGCCGAGGCGGCGGTGAAGGCGGCCCAGGCCGAAGCGGCCTTCGCCGACCATGAAGTCAACCGCTACAGCCGCCTGGCCGAGCAGGGCGCCGGCACCGTGCAGAACGCCCAGCAGGCGCGCAGCCGGGTCGACCAGGCCCGTGCGCGGCTGGCCAACACCCAGGCGGCGCTGGTGGCCACGCGCAAGCAAGTGGACATCCTCAGCGCCCAGGTGGCCAGTGCCGACGGCCAGTTCAAGCGGGCCGAAGCCGGCCTGGAAAAAGCCCGGCTGGACCTCTCCTACACACGCATCACCGCGCCGGTCGATGGCATGGTCGGCGAGCGCGCCCTGCGCGTGGGCGCCTTCGTCAACCCGGGCGCGCGCCTGCTGTCGGTGGTGCCGCTGCAACAGGCCTACGTGGTCGGCAACTTCCAGGAAACCCAGCTCACCCACGTGCAGCCGGGCCAGCCGGTGAACATCAGCGTCGACACCTTCTCCGGGGAAACCCTCAAGGGCCATGTCGAGAGCATCGCCCCGGCCACCGGCGTGACCTTCGCGGCGGTCAAGCCGGACAACGCCACCGGCAACTTCACCAAGGTGGTGCAGCGCATTCCGGTGAAGATCGTCTTCGATGACGGCCAGCCGCTGCTCGCCCGCCTGCGCGTGGGCATGTCGGTGGAAGCGACCATCGATACCCGCGGCGACACCCTGGCCGGCAAAGAGGTGAGCGCCCGATGAAACCTGCCGCACGCTTGAGCCCGCTGCTGCTGGCCGTGCTGCTGGCCGGCTGCACCCTGGGCCCCGACTTCCAGCGCCCGGACAGCCAGGCGCCGCAGCAATGGGCGCCGCTGCAAGGCGAGGCTGCCGCGAGCCAGCCGCAGGCCGAGCCGCTGCAGCTGCGCTGGTGGGAGACCTTTCACGATGCGCAGCTGAGTGCGCTGATCCAGCGCGTCGCCGAACGCAACCTCGACCTGCAGATGGCCAGTGCCCGCCTGCTGCAGAGCCGCGCCCTGCGCAGCACGGTCGCGGTCGATGAAACGCCGTCGGTCGATGCCAGCGCCGGTTACAGCCGCGCGCGCAACAGCGCCGAAGGCTTGAGCGACCCTTCCGGGCACTCGGGCAAGTCGGCCTTCAACCTGTGGCAGGGCGACCTGGTCGCAGGCTGGGAGCTGGACCTGTGGGGCCGCGTGCGGCGCCAGGTGGAAGCCGCCGACGCCAGCGTCGAAGTGGCCGAGAACGACCGCCGTGGCGTGTTGCTGGCGCTGCTTTCGGAAACGGCCGGCAACTACATCCAGCTGCGTGCCGTACAGCACACCCTGGAGGTGAACCGCAACAACTTGGAGGTTGCCCGGCACAGCCTGAAACTGTCCGAAAACCGCCAGGCCGAAGGCGTCGCCACGCGCCTCGACGTGGCCCAGGCCAGCGCCCAGGTGGCGTCCATCGAGGCGCGCCTGCCGAGCCTGGAAGCCCGGCGTGATGACCTGATCAACGCCCTCAGCCTGCTGGCCGCCGAACCGCCGCGCAGCCTGCAGGCCGAGTTGCTCGAAGACGCGCAACTGCCCGCGCCGCAGCAGACATTCGCCATCGGCCTGCCGTCCGAGCTGGCCCAGCGCCGCCCCGACATCCGCCAGGCCGAAGCCCGCCTGCATGCCGCCACGGCGAGCATTGGCGTGGCCAAGGCAGACTTCTACCCGAGCATCCGTCTGTCGGGCAGTGTCGGCTTTCAGGCCCTGCAGCTTGCCGATTTCGGCGCCTGGGATTCGCGCCGCTTTGCCTTCGGCCCGCAGCTGTCGCTGCCGATCTTCGAGGGTGGGCGGCTGGCCGGCACCCTGCAATTGCGCGAGGCGCAGCAGCAGGAGGCGGCGCTGAACTACCGCAAGGTGGTGCTTGGCGCCTGGCACGAAATCGACGATGTGCTACGCCTGTACAACGCCAGCCAGTTGCGTCGCGACCACCTGGCCGAAGCGGTGCGGCAGAACCGTATCGCGCTGGAAACGGCCCAGCGTCAGTACGTCGAGGGGGCGGTGGACTTTCTCAACGTGCTGACCGTGCAAGGGGCGTTGCTGGCCAGCGAAGAGCAGTGGATCGACAGTTCGGCCGCGGTGTCGCAGGCGCTGGTGGGGCTGTACAAGGCCCTGGGCGGTGGCTGGCAGGCATTCGACGAGCAGCCGGGTAATTCTCACAGCTAGAGAGGGTGCACAGATGCATATTTCCTTGAACGGCAAGCGCGCCATCGTCAGCGGCTCGACCGCTGGCATCGGCCTGGCCATCGCCACGGGGCTGGCCGAAGCTGGCGCCGAAGTGGTGCTCAATGGCCGCACCCAGGCGCGTGTCGATGAAGCCCTGAACGCGGTGCGAGAGCGCTTGCCGCAGGCGCGCATCATCGGCATCGCTGCCGACCTGAGTACCGCAGCGGGCGCGCAGGCGCTGTTCGACCAGGTGCCGCACACCGACATCCTGGTCAATAACCTGGGCATCTTCGAGCCCAAGCCCTTCTTCGAGATCGACGATGCTGACTGGCTGCGCTTCTTCGACGTCAACGTCCTCAGCGCCGTGCGCCTGTCGCGCCACTACGCCCAGGGCATGGCCGAGCGCAAATGGGGGCGGGTGATCTTCCTGTCCAGCGAGTCGGCGCTGCAGATCCCCACCGAGATGGTCCATTACGGCATGACCAAGACGGCGCTGCTGGCGGTGTCGCGGGGGTTGGCCGAGACCTTGGCCGGTAGCGGGGTGACGGTGAACTCGGTGTTGCCGGGGCCGACTCGCTCGGAAGGGGTGAGCGATTTCTTTGCCAAGCTGGCGCAGGAGCAGGGGGTGTCCACGGATGAGCTGGAAGCCAACTTCGTTGCCGAGCACCGGCCCAGTTCGCTGATCCAGCGCCTGGCGACAGTGGAGGAGGTGGCCAGCATGGTGGTGTACCTGGCGTCGATGCAGGCCAGTGCGACCACCGGGGCGGCGTTGCGCGTGGATGGTGGGGTGCTGCGGTCGATTGCCTGATTCGTGGGTTGCCTGTGCCGGCCCCATCGCCGGCAAGCCGGCTCCCACAGGTCATGTGCTGTAGTTGAACCTGGACTGCCCCCAAGGGTTGGATGGGTGTCCAACTTCTTGGGGGCAGTCCAAACCTGTGGGAGCGGGCTTGCCCCGCGAAGAGGCCGGCACAGGCAACTGCAAACTCAAAGCGGCCGCAAAAGCCCGAAGCGCTTGCGCAACGCCCAATCCAGCAACCGCCGCGGCAGCAGCCGGGCCATCAACGGCAACGCGGTACTGCCGTTGCCCAGCCGCACCACCGCCGGCACCGGCGACTTGCCCAGCGCGGCCAGCACCCCCTGGGCAAACACCGCCGCAGGCGTCGGCTTGTCCTGCGAAGCTCGCGCCCGTGCCTGCACCTGCTCACGCAACGGCCACCACGGCGAATCCGCCGCCAGCACCTGCTCGGCCTGGCGCTGGGCGTTACTGGCGAACTGCGAGGCAATCGCCCCCGGCTGCACTTCCATCACCCGCACCCCGAACGGCGCGAGCTCCAGGCGCAGGGCATCGCTCAAGGCATGCACGGCGGCCTTGGAGGCGCAGTAGGCGCCGGCAAACGGCGTGACCAGCACCCCGGACACACTGCCGATGTTCACCACCAGGCCGCGTGAGCGGCGCAGCAATGGGAACAGTGCGCGGGTAACGCCGACCACGGCGAAGACGTTGGTCTCGAACTGCTGGCGCATGGCGTCGACCCCGCCATCGAGCAGCGGCCCCATGGCGCCGTAGCCGGCGTTGTTGATCAGGATGTCGAGGGTTTCGAGCTCCGCGGCCAGGCGCGCCAGGGCGTCGTTGTCGTTCACGTCCAGTTGCCGGGCGGTGAAGCCTGCGGCGCTCAGCTGCGCGACATCCTCGAGTTTGCGGGCGGTGGCCCAGACGGTGTGGCCGGCATCGCGCAAAGCGTCGGCCAGGGCGCGGCCGATGCCGCTGGAACAACCGGTGATCAGGACGGTGGGCATGAGAGAGGCCTGTTAGCTGGGGCTATGGGTGTGCCTGTGCCGGCCCTTTCGCGGGCAAGCCCGCTCCCACACACTACCTTTGGTAGTGCATGACGTCTGTGGGAGCGGGCTTGCCCCGCGAAAGGGCCGGCACAGGCAATGCATCAATTGGCAAAGCTGCCTTGCAGGTGCTCGGCACGAAATTCCAGGGTCTGTGGCCGGTAGCCCGCACGCAGCGGCGGCAACGGCAGGCAGTCTTGCCACTCGGTCCCCGGCTGCAGGTCGCCCGGCCCGCGATAACGCGGTGCGGCGTAGGTGTTCTCGGCCAGGTTCACGGTATCGCCCGGGGCATACGCCGCCACGCGCCAGCGCAGTTCGGTGAGCGGGGCCTTGTTGCCGTTTTTCATGTGCACCTGCAACGCGCGGTCGGCAGGGCAGTGTTCAGGGGCGTAGGTCAGGCGCAGGTCCAGCCGCGCCAGTTGCGAGGCTTCGCGCTGGTCTTGCCAGACCACCCACAGGGCGACCAGGCCGAGGCCGAGTACGGCCGCCAGCGAGATCGGCAGGGCCTTGGCCGGGTAGCGCAACAGCAGCACCAGCCAGGTGAGGATGAGGAAGGCACCGATGATCATGATGCGGGCAGACCTTGTTTGCGCAGGTCCGACCATCGTAGCGCCAAATCACGGTGGCCTCAAAGAAGGGGCCGCAATGCGGCCCCAGGGTGTTGCCTACTGCGCGATGGTCTTCACCGAAACGCCACGTTCCACCGGCGTCGAGGTGCGCCCGTAGACGTCCTCGAAGCGCTCGATGTCATCCTCGCCCAGGTAGCTGCCGGACTGCACTTCGATGATCTCCAGCGGGATCTTGCCCGGGTTGCGCAGGCGGTGGATCGAGGCAATCGGAATGTAGGTCGACTGGTTCTCGGTGAGCAGGAACACGTTCTCGTCGCAGGTGACCTCAGCCGTGCCCGATACCACGATCCAGTGCTCGGCACGGTGGTGGTGCATCTGCAGCGACAGGCTCGCGCCCGGCTTGACGGTGATGTGCTTGACCTGGAAGCGCCCGCCCATGTCCACCGAATCGTAAGAGCCCCACGGGCGGTACACCTCCAGGTGGTTCTGGGTCTCGCTGCGGCCCTGCTCGTCGA
>NZ_DJTF01000167.1:9241-15574 GCF_002438125.1 Pseudomonas sp. UBA6315 | reverse complement strand
AAGAAGGTCAGCAGCAGGGTACGGATGTGCGAACCGTCGACGTCAGCATCGGTCATGATGATGATGTTGTGATAACGCAGCTTGTCGATGTTGTACTCTTCGCGGCCGATGCCGCAGCCCAGCGCAGTGATCAGCGTGCCCACTTCCTGGGACGAGATCATCTTGTCGAAACGGGCTTTCTCGACGTTGAGGATCTTGCCCTTGAGCGGCAGGATCGCCTGGGTACGGCGGTTGCGACCTTGCTTGGCCGAGCCACCTGCGGAGTCACCCTCCACCAGGTACAGTTCGGAAAGGGCAGGGTCCTTCTCCTGGCAGTCCGCCAGTTTGCCCGGCAGGCCGGCGATATCCAGCGCGCCTTTGCGGCGAGTCATTTCACGCGCTTTACGCGCCGCTTCACGGGCACGGGCTGCGTCGATCATCTTGCCGACGACGGCCTTGGCTTCGTTGGGGTTTTCCAACAGGAAGTCGGCGAAGTACTTGTTCATCTCCTGTTCCACGGCGGTTTTCACCTCCGAGGAAACCAGCTTGTCCTTGGTCTGGGAGCTGAACTTTGGATCCGGCACTTTTACCGAAATGATCGCGGTCAGGCCTTCACGGGCATCATCACCGGTGGTGGCAACCTTGTTCTTCTTGGCCAGGCCTTCCTGCTCGATGTAGTTGTTCAGGCTACGGGTCAGGGAAGAACGGAAGCCCACCAGGTGAGTACCGCCGTCGCGCTGCGGAATGTTGTTGGTGAAGCACAGCAGGTTTTCGTTGAAGCTGTCGTTCCACTGCAGCGCAACTTCAACACCCACGCCATCGTCGCGCTGGATGTTGAAGTGGAACACCTGGGAGTTGACCGGGGTCTTGTTGGTGTTCAGGTACTCGACGAATGCACGCAGGCCGCCTTCGTATTTGAAGAACTCTTCTTTGCCCGAGCGCTCGTCCTTCAGCAGAATGCCAACGCCGGAGTTGAGGAACGACAACTCACGGATGCGCTTGGCCAGGATGTCCCAGCTGAAGTGAATGTTCTTGAAGGTTTCAGCCGACGGCTTGAAGTGGATGTGGGTACCGGTGGTTTCGCTTTCACCGACCACGGCCATCGGCGCCTGTGGCACACCGTGCACGTAGGTCTGTTCCCAGATCTTGCCGCTGCGGCGAACGGTCAGCACCAGCTTTTCGGACAGGGCGTTTACTACCGAAACACCCACACCGTGCAGACCACCGGAAACCTTGTACGAGTTGTCGTCGAACTTACCGCCGGCGTGCAGCACGGTCATGATGACCTCGGCTGCCGAAACGCCTTCTTCTTTATGCACGTCTACCGGAATGCCGCGGCCGTTGTCGCGCACGCTGATGGATTCGTCGGTGTGAATGATGACGGTGATGTCATCGCAGTGACCCGCGAGGGCTTCGTCGATCGAGTTGTCGACCACCTCGAAGACCATGTGGTGCAGGCCGCTACCATCATCGGTGTCGCCAATGTACATGCCGGGGCGCTTGCGCACGGCATCCAAACCTTTCAGCACCTTGATGCTGGAGGAGTCGTACGTTTGATTTTCGCTCATGCCTTCACTCCCGATGGTCGTGGGTCTGGGTGATACGGCCCTGTTCCACGTGGAACAAAGCAACTGGCGTTTCCGTTTGCCAGCCTTCCCTCAGTAATTCGTGATCTACACAGGTGATGAACACCTGGCAGCGTAATTCTTCAAGCAAGCGGCACAATGCGCGGCGGTGCTGGTCGTCCAGCTCCGACGGCAAGTCATCCACGAGATAAATACAGTGACCGCGGCGAGCCTGGCTGACGAGGTGGCCCTGGGCGATGCGCAATGCGCACACCACCAACTTTTGCTGACCGCGCGACAAAATGTCCGCTGCATTATTGGCAGCCAGACGAAGACGCAAATCAGCACGTTGCGGACCGGCCTGGGTATGGCCCATCTGCTGATCGCGAAGGAGAGAGGAGGCGAGGACTTCTTGCAGTTCCCGGTCCTTGTCCCAGCCTCGGTAATAGCTCAGGGTCAACCCGTCCAGCTCGACCAGTTCGCTCAGGGTTCGCTCGAAGACGGGCTTCAAGGCCTTGATGTAGTTGCGACGGTATTCATCTATTTCCGCGCTGGCCAGGCACAATTCCCGGTCCCAGGCGGCTTGCGAAGCTGGGTCAAGTGTACCATGACGCAACCACGAGTTCCGCTGCCGCAGCGCCTTCTGCAGGCGTTGCCAGGCGGGCAGGAAACGAGGTTCCACGTGGAACACCCCCCAATCGAGGAACTGCCGACGTATTTTCGGTGCGCCTTCCAGCAAGCGGAAACTGTCTGGGTTGATCAGCTGCAAGGGCAGCAGCTCAGCCAATTGGGCTGCGCTCCTGGCATTCTGGCCATCAATGCGAATGGTGAACTCCCCCTGGCGCTCCCGTGAAACACCAAGGTTGCTGGTGCCACCCTCGGCCAGCTGCACTTCGCCAAATACCGTGCACGCCGGTTGTTCGTATTGAATGACCGGGTTCAGGCGAGTGCTGCGAAATGAGCGAGCCAGGCCGAGCAGGTGCACAGCTTCGAGCACGCTGGTCTTACCGCTGCCGTTGGCGCCGTAGAGAATATTGATGCGGGGGGAGGGTGTGAGGGTCACCGGGTGCAGGTTGCGCACCGCGGTGACCATGATACGTCGAAGGGACATTTGGCCTGCTACGTTACAGGCGCATCGGCATGACTACGTAGGAAGAATCGTCGTTGCCGGCTTCCTGCAGCAGCGCACTGCTGTTGGAATCGGACAAGATCAGACGAACTTGCTCGGTAGTCATGACACCCAGCACGTCGAGCAGGTAGCTGACGTTGAAACCGATTTCCAGCGAGCTACCTTCGTACTCGACGCTGATTTCTTCTTCGGCTTCTTCCTGCTCAGGGTTGTTGGCCTGGATCTTCAGAAGGCCGGCAGACAAGTGCAGGCGAATGCCGCGGTACTTTTCATTCGACAGAATCGCCGTTCGGCTGAACGCTTCACGAAGCGCCTGACGATCTGCGACCACAACCTTGTCACCACCTTTAGGCAGCACACGCTGATAGTCCGGGAACTTGCCATCAACCAGCTTTGAAGTGAAGGTGAACTCACCAGTGGTAGCACGGATGTGGTGTTGACCCAGCACGATGCTGACCTGCCCATCAGGCTCGTTCAACAAGCGCGCCAGCTCAAGGATGCCTTTGCGTGGAACGATGACCTGATGCAGGTTGGAGTGATCGATCGCGCCATGCATGGAGCAAAGCGCCAGGCGATGCCCATCGGTGGATACCGCGCAAATATGGTTGGTATCTACCTCCAGCAGCATGCCGTTCAGGTAGTAGCGAACATCCTGCTGGGCCATGGCGAAGCTGGTGCGCTCGATCAGGCGGCGCAGCTTGCTCTGCTCCAGGTTGCAGGTCAGCGAACCCGGGCCTTCTTCCACCGTCGGGAAGTCGTTGGCAGGCAGGGTCGACAGGGTGAAACGGCTACGGCCGGCCTTGACCAACAGCTTCTGCTCATCGACCTTGATATCGATCAGAACGTCGTTGGGCAGGCTCTTGCAGATGTCCATCAGCTTGCGCGCCGGCACAGTGATTTCGCCAGGCTCGGCCGGCTCTTCGAGTTGCACGCGGCCTACCAGTTCGACTTCCAGGTCGGTACCGGTCAACGACAGCTGCTGGCCTTGTACGACCAGCAGTACGTTGGACAGGACCGGCAAGGTCTGGCGGCGCTCGACGACACCGGCGACCAGTTGCAGGGGTTTCAACAGGGCTTCGCGTTGAATGGTGAAATGCATGGTCTAGTCCCTTGCCTTCAATTAGCTGGGCTGACGGCCATCAGGTCGTCAGCGTGCGCAGCAGGTTCTTGTAGTCCTCGCGGATGTCCGCGTCGGATTCCTTCAATTCGTTGATCTTGCGGCAGGCGTGCAGCACGGTGGTGTGGTCGCGGCCGCCAAACATGTCGCCGATTTCCGGCAGGCTATGGTTGGTCAGCTCCTTGGACAACGCCATGGCCACCTGGCGCGGGCGCGCGACGGAACGCGAGCGGCGTTTGGACAACAGATCGGCGATCTTGATCTTGTAGTACTCGGCCACGGTGCGCTGAATGTTATCCACACTCACCAGCTTGTCTTGCAGCGCCAGCAGGTCCTTCAGCGACTCGCGAATCAGCTCGATGGTGATGTCGCGGCCCATGAAGTGCGAGTGGGCAATCACCCGTTTCAGGGCGCCTTCCAGTTCACGCACGTTGGAGCGGATGCGCTGGGCGATGAAGAACGCCGCGTCGTGCGGCAGTTCGACCTTGGCCTGGTCGGCCTTCTTCATCAGGATCGCGACACGGGTTTCCAGTTCTGGCGGCTCCACGGCCACCGTCAGGCCCCAGCCGAAGCGCGACTTCAGACGCTCTTCCAGGCCTTCGATTTCCTTGGGGTAGCGGTCGCTGGTGAGAATCACCTGCTGGCCACCTTCGAGCAAGGCGTTGAAGGTGTGGAAAAACTCTTCCTGCGAACGCTCCTTGCGGGCGAAGAACTGGATGTCGTCGATCAGCAGCGCATCCACCGAGCGGTAGAACCGCTTGAATTCGTTGATCGCGTTCAGCTGCAGCGCCTTGACCATGTCTGCGACGAAGCGCTCGGAATGCAGGTAGACCACCTTGGCATTCGGGTTCTTCTTCAGCAGGTGGTTACCCACAGCATGCATCAGGTGCGTCTTGCCCAAGCCTACACCGCCATAAAGGAACAGCGGGTTGTAGCCGTGCTTGGGGTTGTCGGCCACCTGCCAGGCCGCGGCGCGCGCCAGCTGGTTCGACTTGCCTTCGACAAAGGTTTCGAAGGTGAAGGTGCGGTTCAGGTAGCTGGTGTGCTTGAGCGCACCTTCGACCTGAACGGTGCGTTGTTCGGTACGCCCGCTGGCAGCGGGTGCCGCGTTGCTGTCGGCCATGGCATCGAAGCTGTCCCGCGAGGACGACTCGGCGCTATCGGTCACCAGCACAGGTTCGACAACGCTGGCCATGACCGGCTCGGCAACGGCTGCGGCCGGCGCATTGGCGGCCTGGGGCTGGCTTTGCGCGAGCGACGCTGCCACTGCAGCACTGACCGGGGCGTTGGGCGCAGCGCGCGGCGCAGAGCTGCGACGGCTGCCTATTAATAAGGAAAGGGCAGGCGCGATGCCGCTGCCGTTCTCACCCAACAGTTCGAGCAGGCGGCCGAGGTACTTTTCATTCACCCAATCGAGAACGAAGCGGTTAGGCGCATAGACGCGCAACTCGTCGCCTTCGGCTTCGACCTGTAGCGGACGGATCCAGGTGTTGAATTGCTGGGCAGGCAGTTCATCGCGCAGAAGCTCCACGCACTGCTGCCAAAGTTCCACTGACACGGATATCCCCTGAGTTTGAAAGCCGGATGAGGCAAAAACAAACCGCCATTGTACCGGTCGAGCGCTCAGTTATCCACATGTGGAAACATTCTGAGCCATGACAAATCAGCCATTTAGCGACCAAAACACCCTTTCAAGGCGGTGGATAAGCACTGTGGATAAGCGCACATGAGGGCTATGCACAACCCTGGGTCGAGCCGTGTGGATAACTCCCCTGTGGATAAGCGGCGTTTTCATCCACAACTTGTGCGCATGCGCAGCACAGGCGCAGCACCCGTTGTGGACAAGGTTTTGAAATTCTGTACAGCCCATGAATAAAGGGCTGCAAGAGGTTATCCACAGATGCTTATCCACTTAAGAGTTATAAGTTCTTCAGAAAAGCTTTTTATATGTCTCTTCTTTTTTTTCATTTTGTCGTCCGTTGCGTGACTGATCAACCCTTCCTGGCCCAGCAGCTATCAGGACGCCTTCTATAAGGAAAGACTGGTTGGAAATTGACCTATGGGCTTGCTTTCTCTAGAATCGCCGATCTCTTAAAAAGGGGGCCATTCCGGCCCGTAGTCGACAAACCAGGTAACAACGCCATGAAACGTACTTTCCAACCAAGCACCATCAAGCGCGCTCGCACCCACGGCTTCCGTGCCCGTATGGCTACCAAGAACGGCCGCGCTGTTCTGTCGCGTCGTCGTGCCAAAGGCCGTAAGCGTCTGGCCATTTGATTTTTCGGCACAGGTGGTGAGTCAGGACTTCAGTCGGGAAAAGCGACTGCTTACACCCCGGCANNTTTTTTTCATTTTGTCGTCCGTTTGCCTGCACGGGCAAGCCTGGGCCGGACGAACGCCAGCGATCACCTTCCATAAGGAATGACTGGTTGGAAATTGACCTATTGGCTTGCTTTCTCTAGAATCGCCGATCTCTTAAAAAGGGGGCCATCCCGGCCCGTTGTCGACAAACCCAGGTAACACGCCATGAAACGTACTTTCCA
>NZ_DJTF01000167.1:0-9134 GCF_002438125.1 Pseudomonas sp. UBA6315 | reverse complement strand
AGCGACTGCTTACACCCCGGCATTTCAAAGCGGTCTTCGACTCCCCAACCGGCAAGGTTCCAGGGAAAAACCTGCTGATCCTTGCTCGCGAGAACGGGCTCGATCATCCACGCCTCGGCCTGGTGATCGGCAAGAAGAGCGTCAAGCTCGCCGTTCAACGCAATCGCCTCAAGCGCTTGATGCGCGATTCCTTCCGTCTGAACCAGCAAATGCTCGCTGGCCTGGACATAGTGATCGTCGCGCGCAAGGGATTGGGTGAGATAGAAAACCCGGAATTGCACCAACACTTTGGCAAGCTCTGGAAACGCCTGGCCCGCAGCCGGCCCTCTCCAGCGGCAAACGCCGATTCCGCAGGGGTAGACAGTCAAGATGCGTAAACTGGCACTCGTTCCGATCCAGTTTTACCGTTATGCCATTAGTCCTCTGATGGCCAGCCACTGTCGTTTCTACCCCAGTTGCTCCTGTTACGCTTACGAAGCCATTGAAAACCATGGTCTCTGGCGTGGCGGGTGGCTAGCCGTTCGTCGCCTGGGGCGTTGTCATCCGTGGAACGACGGCGGTTTCGATCCCGTTCCTCCCGCTCCTTCCTCCCGAACTTCTTCGATAGCCGAGTAATCATGGATATTAAACGCACGATCCTGATCGCCGCCCTGGCAATCGTGTCCTACGTCATGGTCCTGAAGTGGAACGATGACTACGGCCAGGCTGCCTTGCCGACTCAGAATACTGCTGCCAGCACTGTTGCTCCGGGCTTGCCCGATGGCGTACCCGCCGCCAACAACGGCGCCAGCGCCGATGTACCGAGCGCCAACGGCGAGTCGAGCCCTGCAGAACTGGCACCTGTTGCACTCAGCAAGGATCTGATCAAGGTCAAGACCGATGTCCTGGAACTGGCTATCGACCCAGTCGGTGGTGACATCGTCCAGCTGAACCTGCCGCAGTACCCACGCCGCCAGGACCATCCGGACATTCCGTTCCAGCTGTTCGACAACGGTGGCGAGCGCGTGTACCTGGCCCAGAGCGGCCTGACCGGCGCCAATGGCCCGGACGCCCGTTCCACTGGCCGTCCGCTGTACGCTGCCGAGCAGAAGTCCTACCAGATGGCCGATGGCCAGGAACAACTGGTGGTCGACCTGAAGTTCAGCGACAACGGTGTGAACTACATCAAGCGCTTCAGCTTCAAGCGCGGCGAGTACGACCTGACCGTCAGCTACCTGATCGACAACCAGAGCGCTCAGGCCTGGAGCGGCAACATGTTTGCCCAGCTCAAGCGTGACGCCAGTGGCGATCCGTCCTCGAGCACTGCCACCGGCACCGCGACCTACCTGGGCGCCGCCATGTGGACTGCGTCCGAGCCGTACAAGAAAGTGTCGATGAAGGACATCGACAAAGGTAGTTTGAAAGAAAATGTGTCCGGCGGCTGGGTCGCCTGGCTGCAGCACTACTTCGTGACCGCCTGGATTCCTGCCAAGTCCGACAACAACGTTGTGCAGACCCGCAAGGACAGCCAGGGCAACTACATCATCGGCTACACCGGCCCGGCCATCAGCGTACCTGCTGGCGGCAAGGTCGAAACCAGCGCCATGCTGTACGCCGGACCGAAGATCCAGTCCAAGCTCAAGGAGTTGTCCCCAGGCCTGGAACTGACCGTCGACTACGGCTTCCTGTGGTTCATCGCCCAGCCGATCTTCTGGCTGCTGCAACATATCCACAGCCTGCTGGGCAACTGGGGCTGGTCGATCATCGTCCTGACCATGCTCATCAAGGGCCTGTTCTTCCCGCTGTCGGCTGCCAGCTACCGCTCGATGGCGCGCATGCGTGCCGTGGCGCCGAAGCTTGCCGCGCTGAAGGAACGCTTCGGTGACGATCGCCAGAAGATGTCCCAGGCGATGATGGAGCTGTACAAGAAAGAGAAGATCAACCCGTTGGGCGGCTGCCTGCCGATCCTGGTCCAGATGCCGGTGTTCCTGGCCCTGTACTGGGTACTGCTGGAAAGCGTAGAAATGCGCCAGGCCCCGTGGATGCTGTGGATCACCGACCTGTCGATCAAGGATCCGTTCTTCATCCTGCCGATCATCATGGGCGCGACCATGTTCATCCAGCAGCGCCTGAACCCGACTCCGCCGGATCCGATGCAGGCCAAGGTGATGAAAATGATGCCGATCATCTTCACCTTCTTCTTCCTGTGGTTCCCAGCGGGCCTGGTGCTGTACTGGGTTGTGAACAACTGCTTGTCGATCACCCAGCAGTGGTACATCACCCGCCGTATCGAAGCAGCGACGAAAAAAGCTGCTGCTTGACGGGCTACTCAGCTAGCCTGTGAATAAAAACGCCCCCTCGGGGGCGTTTTTGCTATCTGTCGTATTTGTCGTAGAGGCTTTCGAGCATGAACACTGTGCGTGAAACCATCGCAGCCATCGCCACCGCCCAGGGCCGCGGCGGTGTCGGCATCGTCCGCCTGTCCGGGCCACTGGCGGCCAAGGCTGGCCAACTCATCACCGGCCGCAGCCTGACCCCGCGCCATGCCCACTACGGCCCGTTCCGCGACGAGCAGGGGCTGGTGCTGGATGAAGGCATCGCGCTGTTCTTCCCGGGGCCGAACTCGTTCACCGGTGAGGATGTGCTGGAGCTGCAGGGCCATGGCGGCCCGGTGGTGCTGGATATGCTGCTGCAGCGCTGCGTCGAGGTCGGTTGCCGGCTGGCGCGCCCGGGCGAGTTCAGCGAGCGGGCATTTCTCAACGACAAGCTCGACCTGGCCCAGGCCGAGGCCATTGCCGACCTCATCGAGGCCAGCTCCAGCCAGGCGGCGCGCAATGCGTTGCGCTCGCTGCAGGGCGAATTCTCCAAGCGTGTGCACAGCCTGACCGAGGCGCTGATTGCCCTGCGCATCTACGTCGAGGCGGCCATCGACTTCCCGGAAGAAGAGATCGACTTCCTCGCTGACGGGCATGTGCTGTCGATGCTCGACGCCGTGCGTGGCGAGTTGTCCACAGTGCAGCGCGAAGCCGGGCAGGGCGCCTTGCTGCGTGACGGCATGACCGTGGTGATCGCCGGCAGGCCCAACGCCGGCAAGTCGAGCCTGCTCAATACCCTGGCCGGTCGCGAGGCGGCCATCGTCACCGATATCGCCGGCACCACCCGGGACATCCTGCGCGAACATATCCACATCGATGGCATGCCGCTGCACGTGGTCGACACGGCGGGCCTGCGCGACACCGATGACCATGTGGAAAAGATCGGCGTGGAACGCGCGCTCAAGGCCATTGGCGAAGCCGACCGGGTGTTGCTGGTGGTGGACTCCACCGCCCCCGAGGCGAGCGACCCGTTTGCCCTGTGGCCAGAGTTCCTGGACCAGCGGCCAGACCCGGCCAAGGTCACGCTGATACGCAACAAGGCCGACCTCAGTGGCGAGCGGGTAGCGCTGGAACAATGCGACGACGGGCACGTGACGATCACCCTGAGCGCCAAGGGCGACGACCAGGGGCTGCAGCTGCTGCGCGAGCACCTCAAGGCCTGCATGGGCTACGAGCAGACCGCAGAGAGCGGCTTCAGCGCCCGCCGGCGCCACCTGGATGCACTGCGCCAGGCCAGCGACCACCTGGAACACGGGCGTGCCCAATTGACCCTGGCCGGGGCCGGAGAGCTGCTGGCAGAAGATTTGCGACAGGCACAGCAGGCACTGGGTGAAATCACCGGTGCCTTCAGTTCGGATGACCTGCTCGGCAGGATTTTCTCGAGTTTCTGCATCGGCAAGTAGTCCACAACCTGCCAGACCCAGGCCGCTCCTTCATGGAGCGGCTTTTTTTTGCCCGCAGGAGCCCTGTGGGTAACTCGCCTTCAGGTCAGTTGATAAGCAGGCCTTTTTTCTGAGGAAAAACCGGCCTGTGGGTAAAGAGGCATTTAATCCACAGGCTAAAACCGGTTATCCAGAACCCTCATGGCCATCCAGACACAGGGTTTAATTTCTCTCTACACAACGGTTGATAAGGGATACAGAACGTTATCCACAGATATCCGTGTGCATAAGAATAAACATAAAAACAAAGCTTTTTTAAATTTCTCTTCTTTGATTTCTGTTGTCTGCCACTCATCCACAGCCTGGTCAAAATTTGCGCAAAAGGTTTCTTTAGAGGGGGTGAAGTCCCTATACTTGTCGGCTTACCTTCTCTATTCGCAAAAACAGGCACGAGGTGCGTGGTGGATTTCCCTTCCCGTTTTGAAGTGATCGTCATCGGCGGCGGCCATGCCGGTACCGAGGCTGCGCTTGCGTCTGCACGCATGGGTGTGAAAACCCTGCTGTTGACCCATAACGTGGAAACCCTCGGTCACATGAGCTGCAACCCCGCCATCGGTGGTATTGGCAAGAGCCATCTGGTCAAAGAGATCGATGCCCTGGGCGGCGCGATGGCATTGGCCACCGACAAGAGCGGCATCCAGTTCCGCATCCTGAACAACCGCAAGGGCCCGGCCGTGCGCGCCACCCGAGCGCAGGCAGACCGCGCCATCTACAAGGCGGTGGTGCGCGAGATCCTGGAAAACCAGCCGAACCTGTGGATATTCCAGCAGTCGTGCGACGACCTGATCGTCGAGCAGGACCAGGTCAAAGGCGTGGTCACCCAGATGGGCCTGCGCTTCTTCGCCGAACAAGTGGTACTGACAACCGGTACCTTCCTCGGCGGGCTTATCCACATCGGTTTGCAGAACCACTCCGGTGGCCGCGCCGGTGACCCACCTTCGATCGCCCTGGCTCACCGCATGCGTGAACTGCCGCTGCGCGTCGGCCGCTTGAAAACCGGTACGCCGCCGCGTATCGACGGGCGTTCGGTAGATTTCTCGGTGATGACCGAGCAGCCAGGCGACACGCCGATCCCGGTGATGTCGTTCATGGGCAATGCGCAGATGCACCCGCGCCAGGTCAGCTGCTGGATCACCCACACCAACGCCCGCACCCACGAGATCATCGCCTCGAACCTCGACCGTTCGCCGATGTACTCCGGGGTCATCGAAGGCGTCGGCCCGCGCTACTGCCCGTCGATCGAAGACAAGATCCACCGCTTCGCCGACAAGGAAAGCCACCAGGTGTTCATCGAGCCGGAAGGCCTGACCACCCACGAGCTGTACCCCAACGGCATTTCCACTTCGCTGCCGTTCGACGTGCAGCTGGAGCTGGTGCGCTCGATCCGCGGCATGGAAAATGCCCACATCGTGCGCCCCGGCTACGCCATCGAGTACGACTACTTCGACCCGCGCGACCTCAAGTACAGCCTGGAGACCAAGGTCATCGGCGGCCTGTACTTCGCCGGCCAGATCAACGGCACCACCGGTTACGAAGAAGCCGGCGCCCAGGGCCTGCTGGCCGGGACCAACGCCGCGCTGCGCGCCCAGGGCCGCGAAAGCTGGTGCCCGCGCCGCGACGAGGCGTACATCGGTGTGCTGGTCGACGACCTGATCACCCTGGGTACCCAGGAGCCCTACCGCATGTTCACTTCGCGCGCCGAGTACCGGCTGATCCTGCGCGAAGACAACGCCGACCTGCGCCTGACCGAAAAAGGCCGTGAACTGGGCCTGATCGATGACCAGCGCTGGGCCGCCTTCTGCGCCAAGCGCGATGGCATCGAGCGTGAGGAGCAGCGCCTGAAGTCGACCTGGGTACGCCCCAATACCCCGCAAGGTCAGGCCGTTGTGGATAAGTTCGGCACCCCGCTGAGCCACGAGTACAGCCTGCTCAACCTGCTCGCCCGCCCGGAAATCGACTACGCCGGGCTGATCGAGGCGACCGGCGGTGAGGTCATCGACCCGCAGGTTGCCGAACAGGTCGAGATCAAGACCAAGTACGCCGGCTACATCGACCGCCAGCAGGATGAAATCGCCCGCCTGCGCGCCAGCGAAGACACGCGCCTGCCTGTGGATATCGACTACGCCACGATTTCCGGCCTGTCCAAGGAAATCCAGGGCAAGCTGGGCCAGACCCGCCCAGAGACGCTGGGCCAGGCTTCGCGTATCCCGGGCGTTACCCCGGCGGCGATTTCCCTGTTGCTGATTCATCTGAAAAAACGCGGCGCTGGCCGCGAATTGGAGCAAAGCGCTTGAGTTCCCTGGTCACCCCGCAGCACGCAGAAGAGTTATCCACAGGCGCGCGCCAGCTCGGCATCGAGCTGAGCGCGCAGCAGCACGAAGCGCTGCTGGGCTACCTGGCCCTGTTGATCAAGTGGAACAAAGCCTACAACCTGACCGCCGTGCGCGATCCGGACGAGATGGTCTCGCGCCATCTGCTCGACAGCCTCAGCGTCATGGGGTTTATCCACAGCGACCGCGAAACCTGGCTGGATGTGGGCAGCGGCGGTGGCATGCCGGGCATTCCGTTGGCTATCCTGCACCCGCACAAACAGGTGACGGTGCTGGACGCCAACGGCAAGAAGACGCGCTTTCTGACCCAGGTCAAAATGGAGCTGAAACTGGACAACCTCACGGTTATCCACAGCCGCGTCGAGGCCTTCCAGCCCGCGCAGCCGTTCAGCGGCATCATCTCCCGCGCCTTCAGCAGCATGGAGAACTTCACCAACTGGACCCGCCACTTGGGCGACACCGGGACGCAATGGCTTGCAATGAAGGGGCTGCATCCTGCCGATGAACTGGTAGCATTGCCCGCAGACTTCACAGTGGAAAGCGAGCAGGCCCTGACCGTTCCAGGTTGCCAGGGCCAGCGCCATCTGCTGATACTGCGCCGCAAGGCATGACTGGGAAC
Organism: Pseudomonas sp. UBA6315; assembly: GCF_002438125.1. Taxonomy (NCBI): domain Bacteria; kingdom Pseudomonadati; phylum Pseudomonadota; class Gammaproteobacteria; order Pseudomonadales; family Pseudomonadaceae; genus Pseudomonas; species Pseudomonas sp. UBA6315. The sequence goes on along the minus strand of NZ_DJTF01000167.1, from coordinate 2,389 downwards.
ACACGCAACAATGGCTAAGGTATTCGCAATCGCGAACCAGAAAGGTGGAGTGGGCAAAACCACCACCTGTATCAATCTTGCTGCATCGCTGGCCGCGACCAAGCGTCGTGTGCTGCTGATCGACCTCGATCCGCAGGGCAACGCCACCATGGGCAGCGGTGTGGACAAACACGAACTCGAGCATTCGGTCTACGACCTGTTGATCGGCGAATGCGACCTTGCCCAGGCCATGCACTACTCCGAGCACGGCGGCTTTCAGCTGCTGCCGGCCAACCGCGACCTGACTGCCGCGGAAGTGGTGCTGCTGGAGATGCAGGTCAAGGAGAGCCGCCTGCGCAATGCCCTGGCGCCGATCCGCGAGAGCTACGACTACATCCTCATCGACTGCCCTCCGTCGCTGTCGATGCTGACGCTCAACGCCCTGGTCGCCTCCGATGGCGTGATCATCCCGATGCAGTGCGAGTACTACGCACTGGAAGGTCTCAGCGACCTTGTGGATAACATCAAGCGCATCGCCGCCCGCCTGAACCCGCAACTGAAGATCGAAGGCCTGCTGCGGACCATGTACGACCCGCGCCTGAGCCTGAACAACGATGTTTCGGCGCAGCTCAAGGAGCACTTCGGCGAGCAGCTGTACGACACGGTCATCCCGCGCAACATCCGCCTGGCGGAGGCGCCGAGCTTCGGCATGCCGGCACTGGCCTACGACAAGCAATCGCGTGGTGCACTCGCCTACCTGGCCCTGGCCGGGGAACTGGTGCGCCGTCAACGCCGTCAATCACGCACTGCACAAACAACTTAAGGAATCCGCATGGCCGTTAAGAAACGGGGTCTCGGACGTGGGTTGGATGCACTGCTCAGTGGTCCGTCCGTCAGCGCGCTCGAAGAGCAGGCTGTGAAGATCGACCAGAAAGAACTGCAACACCTGCCGGTCGAACTGATCCAGCGCGGCAAGTACCAGCCGCGCCGCGACATGGATCCGGTGGCGCTGGAAGAACTGGCGCACTCTATTCGCAGCCATGGCGTGATGCAGCCGATCGTGGTCCGCCCGATCGATGGCAACCGCTATGAAATCATCGCCGGTGAACGCCGCTGGCGCGCCACCCAGCAGGCCGGCCTGGACACCATCCCGGCGATGGTCCGCGAAGTGCCCGACGAAGCGGCCATCGCCATGGCCCTGATCGAGAACATCCAGCGCGAGGACCTCAACCCGCTGGAAGAGGCCCTGGCCCTGCAGCGCCTGCAGCAGGAGTTCGAACTGACCCAGCAACAGGTGGCGGATGCCGTGGGCAAGTCGCGGGTCACCGTGGCCAACCTGCTGCGCCTGATCTCGCTGCCGGAAGCGATCAAGACCATGCTCGCCCACGGCGACCTGGAGATGGGCCACGCACGTGCTTTGCTCGGCCTGGAAGAAGATCGCCAGGAAGAAGGGGCGCGACATGTTGTCGCACGTGGCCTCACCGTGCGCCAAACCGAGGCACTGGTGCGCCAGTGGCTCAGCGGCAAACCTGATCCGGTCGAACCGAGCAAACCTGATCCGGATATCGAGCGCCTTGAACAGCGGCTTGCAGAGCGCCTGGGCTCGCCCGTGCAGATACGCCACGGGAACAAGGGAAAAGGGCAATTGGTTATTCGTTACAACTCGCTTGACGAGTTGCAAGGTGTGCTTGCTCACATCCGCTGAAACAATTCCCGTTGTAGCGCTCAGTCGGAAATCACTACGAAGAGTTGAATAGGGGTTAATCCACCCCTATACTCTGCGCGCATTTTGTCGGCACAAATTATGCCAAGTCGTTGCTGACTTGTTGGTCGACTTTCGAGGAGCAGTTTTGATGGAAATCCGCACGCCAAACCGCCTGCCTTTCCATCGCTGGGCGGTTTTCCCGGTACTGCTGGCTCAATTTGTAGTACTGCTGCTGGCAACGCTGGTGTTGTGGCAGTGGAAAGGGGTGGTCAGTGGATATTCAGGCCTTTGCGGAGGTTTGATTGCCTGGCTGCCCAATTTGTATTTCGCCTGGAAGGCTTTTCGCTTCAGCGGAGCCCGGGCGGCGCAGGCCATCGTCAAGTCGTTCTACGCAGGCGAGGCAGGCAAGATGATTTTGACGGCAGTGCTGTTCGCACTGACCTTCGCAGGAGTGAAGCCACTGGCGCCGTTAGCAGTATTCGGCGTCTTCGTGTTGACCCTTTTGGTCAGCTGGTTCGCGCCCCTGCTGATGAATAAAAGACTTTCGAGACCTTAGGGCGTTTGAGGCAACCATGGCAGCAGAAACCGCTTCGGGCTATATCCAGCACCACTTGCAGAACCTGACCTACGGTCAACTACCAGACGGCAGCTGGGGCTTCGTCCATTCGGCTGCAGAAGCCAAGGCAATGGGCTTCTGGACGTTCC